>DNCM01000061.1 GCA_003498085.1 bacterium | reverse complement strand
ATCGGCATTTTTTGGAAAAAACTTTATAGGAAAAATTATAATTATAGATTTACGCCTTTAGTTTTTTAGGTTATAACAAGACTGAATAGTTACAAGAATTAAGGGTATGGAGAGGAGATGTCCTTGAGGCGTTAAAATCACGATATCACTGTAAACTCTGATTTTGTTTTGGGTAAAATAAATGAAAATCCTTATATCTTTGACAAACTCTAATTTTTTGCTTTATACTTATTGTTATGAAAAAAGCCTTCCTTTTTTTTATCTTCCTCGTAAATTTAGGCTTTTCTTTAGAGACAAAAACAATATTTGAGGGAAATGTTTTATCGTTAAAGGTAGATTTTTCTCAATTGGAGATAAAAGAAGAGGGAACATATTCCTTGGTCAGTTCAGAAGGGTGCGATGAGTCTTATATTCAAGATAGACCAAAGCTTCCTATAAAGAGCCTATTTCTGCTTATTCCACCAAATTCGGATATCTCTTCTGTAAAGATGGTTTCAGAGCAAGTCCAGATAGAGGGGGAATATGATATTCCATTAGTTACTCCACCAATCCCTATCTCTGAGATACTACAACCTACAACTTCTACACAACAACCATTTTTTGGAATTTTTCAAGAAGACTCTGCAAACATAGGGGAAATTCAACATTTTAGAGGATACTCAATCCTCCCTTTGGTTTTATATTCTGCACAATATAACCAAGAAAAAAAAGCTTTATATTGGAATAAAAGCATAACTCTAGAGATTAAACTTAAGATGCCAAAGATCCTGTCAGTGCCAGAATTATATAGAAGTAGGGATGAGCTTCTGATAGAGCCACTAGTTGTAAACCCTGATATGCTTAAGAAATATAAGCCACTTAAGAAAAAAGCACCACTTGTAACATACCGATATATCATTATCACAGATAACTCATTGGTTCAATCATTCCAAGCCTTAATTGCCCATAAAGTATCAAAAGGGCTAACTGGAAAAATAGTAACAACTCAAGAGATATACAGAGACTATATAGGAAGGGATAGGCAGGAGAAAATAAGAAATTTTATAAAGGATTACTACAAAAATTATGGTACAGAATATGTCCTCTTGGGAGGCGATGTTGAGCTTGTGCCGTATAGAGGTGTATATGCAAAAGTTGATGGATACATTGACTCTAATATTCCAGCAGACATATATTATGCCTGCCTTGATGATGATTGGGATGCAGATAAAGATGATATCTTTGGCGAGCTTAATGATAAAGTTGACTTTCTCCCAGAGGTATATGTTGGAAGGGCATCTGTTGATGTTCAAAGTGAAGCAGAAAACTTTGTCAATAAAGTTATAACATACACAAATAACAAGAATGCAGTCTATACATTGAACGAACTTTTGATAGCTTGGAGGGCTGATGAACAGTCTGATTGTATAGATATAAAGGAAGAAATTGCAACCTATACCCCAACATTTTATACCATTTATAAAGAGTATGAGTCAAAAGGAGGGGTAAGCCTTCTAAGGATAACAGAACTTATAAACAATACTGGCTTGGGTATCATAAACCATGCAGGCCATGCAAATTATTGGATAGTCCCTCCATTTTACATAAGCGATGTAGATAAACTCAAAAACAGTGATAAGCCATTTATATTTTATACAATAGGATGCTTTCCTGGTAAATTTGAAAAGGAAGACTGTATCGGCGAGCACTTTATCAATAACAACCAAGGAGGGGCAGTAGCATTCATTGGAAACTCAAGGTACGGCTGGTATGAGTATGGAAATACGAAGAAATATTCTGGCGAATACGACATAGAATTCTTTAGACAGTATTTTGAAGAGGCACAAACTATCATTGGAAAGACACTTGCCTTATCAAAGATAACATTCGTTCCAAAATCAAACTCAGATGGTCCATACCGTTGGATTATGTTCTGCCTTAATCTATTGGGAGACCCAGAAATGACAATCTGGGGTATAAATCCTAATCTTATCGAAGGTAAAGTCTTAAGGGCAGATACAAAAGATGGGATATGCAAAGCAGAGGTAAGGATAATAGATGGGCCATATCTTGGTTCTGCGACAACATCTTTATTGGGAACATACAGGATAATTGAAAAGGCTATGCCAGAGGGTACTTATACACTAAGGGTAAGTAAGGAGGGCTGTGACCCAGCAGAAAAGAGTGTGTATGTAGACGGAGTTGCAAGGGTTGATTTTGAGCTTACTCCAAATACCACATATACACTGGGAGGATACGTAAAGACAATACCAGGCAAGCCAATTGAAGGTGTAACTATAAAATTAAGTGGCGACTGCGAAAGAATACTTTTAACCCCATCTGATGGAAGCTTCTCTTTTGATCTCCTTCTTCCAGGAGACTATGAAATTACTCCAACAAAAGAAAACTATAAATTCGAACCACCAAAAAGAACATATAAGCCCCTTGATTCATCTAGTCCTAATGAAAATTTTACTGTTGTACCTCAAATATATTTCTTAGAACCAAAATATGCAACTATAAGGGCAGTTGTTAATATCAAAGGGAATGGGTTTGGGCAGTCCGAGGACATAATCGTAGACTTTGGCACCCACTATACTATCTCAACAACAACTTCCAATGAATTTGGCGAGTTCTTTGACTCATTCATCGTCTCATCACAACCTTTTGGAATAAAGGTAATCACAATAAAAGGCATAAATTCTAACATTTTTGCAACAACAACCTTTAATCTCATCCCACCACATAAGATCTCGGGTTATGCGATGGCAGTAGATATACCAATCGAGGGTGTTTTAGTTAAACTTTCAAGTGATGATATAGAAAAAGAAACAATAACTACAAACTCAGGTTACTATGAGTTCCTTGATCTATTCGCTGGAACATATACCATTACAGCTTACAAAGAGAGTATGACATTTAGCCCAAGCTTACGGGTATATCCATACCTTAGCAAAAGCTTTGAGAACCAGTCATTCTTTAAGATTCACACAGAACCTCCTCCATGGCAACAGTTTAAGAGTAGCCATAATAGAGGTGCAAAGAGCTCATATCTTGGAGATTCTAATCTTGAATATGAGTGGTCCAGAGTTGGAAGATTTAACCATTCTCGCTATCCACAAGTTGGCTATAGAGGCGAGATATACATTGGTAGTGGAGACCTTATTTATTGTATAGGAACAGATTCAAAGACAAAGTGGTCTTTTATTACCGATGGTCCATTTTTCTGGTTTCGTAGTTTCTTAGGAGGGGCGATAGCCAACGATGGCTCCTTCTGTATTCCTGTAATAACATTTGAATATATAGGTAGAGGGAGAATGTATAAATATCAAAAAATTTACAGCCTATTTCCAGACGGTAGATTAAAATGGAAGTATGGGTTGGATAAAACACTAACCGAAGCTCCATTAGTTCCAATTCTTCTTTGGAATAACAAAATATTTTATTATTCTATTGATGGTGAACTTTTATCCTTTAACGATGATGGTGAACTTTTGTGGAATAAGAAGATAGGAAAGGGTTCGCGAGTAAGCGTTCAATTAGCTTCTGGATCTAACACTATATACTTTGTTGAGCGATACTATAAGCGATACTATAAAGGCATTGTTTATTCAACATGCCTTTATGGCCTCACACAATTAGGAGAGATAAAGTGGGAATATGAAAACCAACATCTTACTACAAATATGGCTGTTGGTCCTGATGAGACTATTTATATAAGCACAGACAATGGATATATAAATGCAATAAGGGATGGTATAGTGATATGGGAATACTATACGGGAGAGATTTCTGATATTGCCGTTGATTCTGATGGAACAGTTTATGTTGCAGCTAGTTCTTATCTTTTTACCTTCTCTCGTAATGGGGTTCTTAAAGCAAGTTATAAGGGCAATTTTTCTCATATTACTATCGATGGAGAAGGAAAACGCTATGTTGCAGCTGGAAATTCACTCTATATATTTTTAAAAGATGGAGACCTTCTTGAGATCTTTGAAGGGGAAAGGGGGATAATAAGCAATCCTATAATTGCGGCTGATGGGACTGTATACCTTGTGTCAACACAAGAATATAATACTTTCTTAACCGCACTTAGAAAAAACCCTGGCCCATATTCAATCACAGGAAGAATAGTATCTGAACCACTAAAAAGATTAGATGAAAGGGTTGTAGAGGGCGTTGCACTTAATTTGATTGGTCCTATAACTGCTATTGCAACAAGTACAAGGGATGGTTTATTTAGGTTCACAGATATCCCTTCTGGGACATACACCATTATACCAAGCAAAGAAGGCTTTTTCTTTGATCCACAATCTAGGGAATATAGCTTTTTGCGTAAAGATGAATACTGTTGTGATTTCTACATCTTCCATTTCCAACCATATAAGATTAAGGGAGAGATAAAGGATTCCTTTGGAAATCCAATACAAGGAGTCACTGTAAAACTTTCTGGAAATAGAACTTTAACAGTAAGAACAAATGGCAGTGGCACCTATGAATTTACAGGCATCCCACAAGGTTCATACACTGTTACACCATCATTGTCAGGAGGACTATTTCTTCCCAAAGAAAGAAGCTATTTTTCACTTAAAACAACACAGGAGAACTGTAACTTCATTGGTTATAAAACAACTTCACACATATGGTCTATGAATCAATACGATCAATACAATAGAGGACAATCACCATATTCTGGACCTTCCCTGCCTAGTCCCTTATGGAAATTTAGCACAGAAACAGTTGACCATTTCATAGGTCAACCAGTTGTAGATAAAGATGGAACAGCGTATATTGTTGGTGTAAAGTTTGACGGGACACCAGTGCTCTTTGCTGTTAAAAAGGATGGGGTTTTGAAATGGAGCTATTCTATGTATGGTCCCACAACAGAGCATATATGGTCACCTGCTATTGGCACTGATGGAACAATTTATATTGCTGACCGCTTTAATATCCTTCGTGCCATAAACCCTAATGGCACAAAGAAATGGGATTGTCACATTTTTGATATCTTTACTTATCTTTCCTCCCCAGTAATTGGAAAGGATGGAACAATATATTGTGCTGGAAGAGAAAAGGTCCATGCAATAACCCAAAATGGCAATCTTAAATGGAAATATGACATTCCTGGTATGGGTTTAAGCCATAAGGTTACTGTTGGAGATGATGTTTATTGTTTGGGCAAGGAAATGCTTGTTTGTTTAAACTCGCAGGATGGAAGGTTAAAATGGAGCTTTCCTATCAGAGAAGGACCTAAAAATTATCCACAAGCCGCCCCTGCTATTGGCTTAGACGGAACAATATATGTTCCAGGATATGACCTTTATGCCATAAAGCCAGATGGAAGCCTACTATGGACATCTCCCATAACAGGAAATATAGCCCTTGATTATGACAGGGTTTATATCTCAAATGCCTCAGGGGTTTATGCCCTATCAAATATAAATGGTAGTATTATCTGGCGATATGACCACAAGCAAATTTATGGTTATATTCCTACAATAGTTGTTGATGGAGAAGGTAAGGTTTATATAAGTAGTCATAATGGCACTATTCACTGTATCAACAGAAATGGAACATCTCAATTTATTATACGTACAGGTCATCTATGTCGTCCACATATGGCTATTGTGGATGGAAAAAATATTGTTGCAAGGGGTGGTAGTGGCTATCTCTGTAGGTTTAATGAAAAAACCCCACCACCAGGACCTATCTTTGTCAAAATAGATACACCAAATCCCCTGATTCTTCCCGTAAATACACCCTACAGTATTTTAGGAAGGATACTTGATGCCAATGGAAAACCTATAAAAGAGGACATAGTTCCATACTGGGAAACCACACTTGGTGTAATTTCATCTTTTGGCACAATAAGGGATGGAACAATTTCTGCCTCCTATAAGACCCCAACTACACCTGGTTATGGCACAATAACTTTATCCTCTTTTGGTGCATCAGATTCTATTCGTGTCATCTGTAACCCAGGACCACTATATAACATTGATGTTAAACCACAAAAAGCAAAGTTTCTTTTGGGTGAAAAAACAGAATTTTTTGCTCAAGGCTTTGATGCTTATAAAAATAAAATTGACGACATTATTTTTGATTTTAAACTAATAGGTGATATAGGGACAATCTCAAAGACAAAAGGCACATCTACTGTATTCTTTGCAAAAAAATCCGGTACAGGACTTCTTAAAGTTATTAATGGTTCTTCTGTTGCTTGTGTAAGGATTTTGGTTGGGGATATGGGTGATATATCCATCTCTCCCAAGGTGGTTAAATTGCTATCACAGATAGCTATAGAGGGCTTTGGTTTTGATGAAAATGAGCCTGTTTTGATTGATATAGGAGAAGGGGAATTAATCGCAACAATAACTACTGATAGCATCGGTTTCTTCTTTGCAAAGATTAATCTACCTTTTATGCAGTGTGGAACAAAGACAATCGTTGCAACAGGTATTAATTCTGATATTATATCTACAGAGACATTCTTTACACTACCACAAATTACTATTTCACCATCAAAAGGAAAGAGAGGAACTAATATTTCTGTCGGTGGAAGGGCTTTTGGCTCGCAAGATGTAGTATTCATTGACTTTGGAAAAACATTCTCTATTACAAGCATAACTGCCGATGATGCTGGCGAATTCCAGGTAACATTTGATGCGGATAACCAGATGTCAGGAAAAAGATTAATTACTGCACGCAATCTTTTTGGGGGTTTTGATACAGCAGAATTTCTTATGGAGATTAGTTCTTTTTCCAACTGGCCACAGGTTCTTCCTGATTTCGTACATTCATCCCCTGCATTAGGGAATATAGACGATGATAGTGAGTTAGAGATTATAATTGGCTGTGATGATGGTAAGGCCTATGTTTACAAGAGTAATGGAAGCCTTGCTTCTGGATGGCCAAAAGAAACAGGGGATAGGATCCTATCAGCACCTGCCTTAGGTGATATAGATGGTGATGGAAAACTAGAGATCGTTGTTGGTTCAACCGATGGAAAAGTTTATATATGGAAAGGTGACGGAACCTCTATTTCTGGATGGCCACAACAGACAGGTAACCGCATCTCATCCTCTCCAGCCTTAGGAGATATGGATGGCGATGGAGAATTAGAGATCGTTGTTTTGTCAGGAAGAAAGTTATATATCTACAAAAAAGATGGAAAAGTCCTTTCTAGCTGGTCACAATCTGATTATTCTGAAGGATCCCTTGCTATAGGTAATTTAGACAATGATAAAGAGCTTGAGATCGTCGTAGCATCTGGACTAGGAATAAGTGAGGACATCTATGTTTACAACATAGATGGAAGTATTGTTCCTGGCTGGCCACAACTGATACGTGGTGCATTTATGCCTATCTTAGGTGATATAGACATGGATGGGAGATTAGAGATTATTATAAGTAGCTATGGAAAGCTTTATGTCTTAAAAGGCGATGGAAGTCCTGTTCCTGGGTTTCCTAAAGAGATAGAAGGCCTAGATTGTCGTGAATCACCCGTATTAGGAGATTTAAATGGGGATAGAAAGTTAGAGATTGTTGTTATTGTTTACTTTTTTGTCTATTTGCTTGACAATAAAGGTAATATTTTACCAAATTGGCCAAAGCAGCTAGGTAATCTTGTCCGTTCACTTGCTCTAGGCGATGTAAATGAAGATGGAAAGGCAGATATTATTGCCATTACATCAGATAGGGTCTACGCATGGAATATGGATGGGACATTGATTTTTATGTGGCCAAAATTAAGAGAAGAAGGCGGGTGGGGAAATTCCACTTGTCTTGCATTGGGCGATATAAATAGAAATGGTAGTCTTGAAGTCGTATTTGGTACTGTATATAGGCGCAAGATATACATCATAGACTGCGGTATTGGAAGCTTTAATCCAGATGTTATCCCATGGCCCACTTTTTACCGTGACAATTGTCGAACTGGATGCTATCCTGCAGATACATCCTTGGCAAAGATCGTTCTTACCAAATCAGTAGATAATAAAAACTTACTTTTTGAAGGAACGATAACATATACAATAAATTACAAAAATGTTGGAGTTGGAACTGCAACCGATGTTGTAATCATCGATGTTTTGCCGAAGAAAGTAGAATTGGAAACAGTAAACAGTGGGGGGCTAATAGCAAACTATTTTGTAGATGGAATTTGGCAAGATAGTTTTTCTAGCAGAGCAACGAAGATAAGATGGATAATCCCAGAAGTCTTACCAGACCAAGAAGGAACGATAAGTTTTACAGTAAGGGTAAAAACACAATGAAATCTGTATTCTTATTTCTGACTCTTGTTCTATGCTGGACGACTAATGTATTTGCAAGCACTCCTTCAACCAAGTCAAAAATAGCCCAGTGGATTGTCAGCTGTCAGCGCGATACCGGAGCTATTTGTATCTATAAGGACCAGCGCCGTATACTGCCATACGATGCTAACATTGCAGCTTATGGCTTAATTGAGGTTCCTGGTTATGAAGATAATGTTAAGAAATGGATAGATTGGTATTTTTCTCATGTTAACGATGATGGGACAGTTTATGACTATAAAATTGAAAATGGAGTTGAAATTTCTTTAAATGATTGCGACTCAGAAGATGCATATGCAGGAACATTCCTAAGCCTCATATGGAAATACTACCAGAAAACTGGCGATTTTCAATATCTGATAGATCGTCAAGAAACACTCATTAAGATTGCAGATGTGATCCGTAATCTCCAACAAGAGGATGGACTTACTTGGGCAAAGATGAATTATAGAGTAAAATATATGATGGATAATTGTGAATCATATATGGGGTTAAGGGATTATGCAAATTTTTGTATAAATGTACTTGGAAATCCTTCTTTATTTAATCTATACAATGAATCTGCAGAGAGAATAAGATCTGCAATATTAAATAAATGGTGGGATGAAGAAAGAGGGGGATTCGTCTGGGCAGAACATGCAAATGGTGTCCAAGCAAAATGTGATTGGTCAAAATTCTATCCTGATGCAGCATCACAACTATGGACTATCTATCATGGGATAATTGAACCTAAAGGAACAATTGCCAAAAAAATCTATGGTACATTCAATAGCCATCATGATTGGGCTTCTATTCCAGGTAGCGCACCTTGGTGCAGTATCGGTTATGTAGCAACAATGATGGGTGATAAAGATAGGTTATTAGTCTATAAGGAGGCTTTCAAAGAGAAGTTTGAAGATAAAAATTATCCTTGGCCATGGAACTGTAGAGAGGCGGGATGCTATTTACTTATGGAAAGTAGATTAAAGCCATATGTTGTCATTGAAAAGAAAATGGATAAAAAATATATAAAACCAGACGAACCAATAACATATACGATAACATACAGAAATGAAGGGATTGGAACAGCAACAGATGTTGTAATAACTGAAGTTTTACCAGAAAAAGTAGAATTGGAAATGGTAGATAGTGGGGGGCTAATGGTAAACTATTTTATAGATGGAAGTTGGCAAGATAGTTTTTCTAGCAAAGCAACGAAGATAAGATGGATGATTCAAGAGATTCTACAAAATGATTCGGGCTCCGTAAGCTTTACAATAAAGATAAAAAACAAATGAGAGAAGTAAGACTTTTTAGGACAATTGGATTAAGTGAGGATAGGATAAAAAGGATGCTGGATGATATTGCAAGGTGGGGAAAGACTATTTCAATTACAACAAAAAGTGCATTGTCTGGGGTTGATGTAGAGGTTGTTGTTGAAAGCGAAAGTGAGACTATTGCCTCTTCGTTGATAAAAGGAGCAGAGAACAATATAAAGAAGCGTTTGGGTGAGAATATTTATGGCATTGGAGAGGAAGAATCTTTAGAGAAGGTTATTGGTTATCTTTTTTATCTTAACAGAATGACTCTTGCAGTTGCTGAATCCGTAACAGGTGGTCTTGTTTCACATATAATCACAAATATTCCTGGAGCATCTGACTATTTTAAAGGTAGCATAATTGCCTATTCTAACGATGTAAAGATAGACCTTCTTTCTGTTGCAAGTAGGACAATAGAGCTATTTGGTGCTGTATCGAAAAAGACTGCGGAGGAGATGGCCATTGGTGTAAGGAAAAAATTGAGTGCGGATGTTGGCTTAAGTACTACAGGAATTGCAGGACCAACCGGAAGTACACCAATAAAACCCATTGGCCTTGTTTATATAGGTGTTTCATCTGACAAAGAAACTATAGCAAAGGAGTTTTTATTCGCAGGAGAAAGGGAAGAGATAAAAATACAAGCAGCATATTATGGACTCGATATGGTTCGAAGGGTTATGATCAGATGAGGGTGTTTATTGCAATTTGTTTGGATGAGAAGATAAAAAAAGGCTTGTTGGCTATTCAAAAGAATTTAAAGATAGATGCCCTTTCTCCGAAATGGCAGAAGGATTGTCATATTACATTGAAATTTTTAGGCGAGATAACAAAAGAAAGACTTGATAGAGTCTTGGACGTATGCCATAAAGATGCTTTAGCCTGCAAGTCATTTGTCGTCTCTTTTGGCTTTCTCGGTGCATTTCCAAAACCCGAGTATCCAAGGGTTATATGGCTTGGGATTGAGAAGGGCAGGGGATATATTGAATTTCTTGCCTCATCTCTTGATGAGCATCTTTCTAAGATAGGGTTTGCCAAGGAAGAAAGGGGGTATTTTCCCCATATTACACTTGCAAGGATAAGGAATATTCAAAGGACATCACTACTTTTTCCATACCTTAAAGAAAAGTTTATCCTCGACGAAATGTCTGTCGATAAAATAAAAGTAATAGAGAGCAAACTTACACCAACAGGGCCAATATATACAATAATAAAGGATTTTCCTTTGAGACAGCCCGATTTAAATCTTTAAGAGATATAAGAAGATCATTTTAAGGGACAGGCTTTTATAAAACTCTTGACAGCAATGGAATATTTAGGCTAAAATTTTTTTAATGAAAAAGATTTTGTTGTTGGTATTTAGTTTTTTTATTTTAGGATGTAGGGAAGAGCTTCCAGAGTATAAGGCAATTCCAAATATAACTCAGATTACATATCATAAAGGACTAGACATTACTCCCGATATTTTTGACGATGGAAAATGGCTTGCTTTCTCTTCAAACAAAATGGGAAATTTTGATATATACATTAAGGATGTTAATTCAAGAGATATGATCCAGAGGACACAGGCTAAAGAAGATGAGCTATTCCCTTCTTTTTCTCCTGATGGAAAAATAGCCTTTTCGTCTAACTTGTTTGGTTCTTTTGACATTTTTATAATGGATGGGTTTTCACATGGACCAATTCAGCAAGTTACATTTGATAATGCAAGTGATGAAATTTCTCCGGATTTTTCACCCGATGGAACAAAAATTGTATTTTCCAAAATAATAAACAACAGAGCCATCATCTGCCTACTTGACCTTCAAACAGGACTTACAACAGAGCTTACCGAAGGGCTATTTCCAAAATTTTCCCCAAAAGGAAATAAAATAGTTTATCAGAGGAAGATAGAAGAGAAAAAACAAGCAGTATGGACTCTAGATTTAAATTCAAAGCTTAGCACAGAAATTGTTTCTTACGATGAGCTCTCGTCCCTTTCGCCAAGCTGGTCTCCTGATGGAAGAAGAATTGTTTATATCCTTGGAAAAAAAGAAAACGGATTGTTTAAATATAAGAAGCTTATTCCTCAACTTAAAGATTATACACCTATAGATATCAGAATCATAAATATAAATGGAACGGAAGAGATAAGGCTTACAAATGATAGAGGCCCAGATGGATTTCCAATTTGGTCAAACGATAACTATATTTATTTCTCATCTTTGAGACAATCAAAAGATGAACTCGATGTCAATATATTCCGTTTAAACTTTGATGGATTACCATAATATGCCCCTTCGGCAAAAATTATAAAAATTGAAAAGATGCTTGCTTCAATATTAGGGCCTATTTTTGTTTTATCATTTTGCATATTTGTCCATGAATTTGGCCACTTCATTGCAGCTATTCTCTGCAGGATTCGCGTGAAGAAATTTTCAATAGGATTTGGAAAGAAGTTAATTGGATTTACATATAAAAATTGCGAGTATCAAATTGCCCTAATTCCATTTGGTGGCTATGTGAAGCTTGCAGGTGAAGATACAAAAGATGGAGAGAAATTACCAGATGAATTCCGTTCAAAACCACCTTTAGTAAAAATATTCGTTACTGCAGGCGGTGTTCTTATGAATCTATTCTTTGGGTTTTTGTTATTTTTTGCTATTTATACAATAGGCGTTCCATATACTCCATCAATCGTTGGTGATGTCATTCCTAATTCTCCAGCAGATGTAGCAGGTATAATTAAGGGTGATAAGATTGTCCAAATAGACGATAAACAAATTGACAAATGGAGTGATTTAGCAAAGAAGGTAGGAATAAATCCAAATAAGACATACTTATTCACTATAAAAAGAGATGGTACAATTATCAAAAAGGAAATAACTATTGGAAAAGGGGAAAGTGGAATAGGTTATATTGGTGTTCTTCCCTATATCTCCCCAGTAATCGGTCATGTTATTAAAGGCCTTCCTGCAGAAGGTAATCTTTTAAAAGGTGATATAATAAAAAAGATAAATGGAGTGTCTGTTTTTGATTGGTCTGATGCAACAAAGATAATTCATAATAGCCCAAATATCCCTTGCAAATTTGAGATAGAGAGGGATAAAAAAATAATTTCATTTACAATTACACCGATTGAACGAACAATCGGAACAAAGACTTGTGGGATAATAGGGATTGAGCCTTTATTCTATTCAATAAAGAAATATAACCCTATTGCTGCAAGTAAACAGGCATTTTTTGAGACAATCGACCTCATTGTTTTAAATGTTGTTGGTCTTTATAAGCTTATAAAAAAAGAAATTCCCACAAAGACTATAGCTGGTCCAATTGGCATCCTCCAGATTGCAGCAAAAACAGCCCATGAGGGAATCATTCATCTCCTTCAATTTACAGCATTAATAAATATATGCTTGGTAATCATAAATCTCCTTCCTATTCCCATCGTTGATGGCGGCTCAATCCTTTTCTTTTTGATTGAAGCGATAAGGAAAAAGCCATTTTCAGACATTTTTTATGAAAGGGCAAGTCAGATCGGTTTTGGTATCGTCATTTTTATCTTCTGCTTTGTCACATTGAATGATCTAACGAGGATTTTTGAACAGTTTTTTAGGTGAATGATAGTTTTTATGTAAAGAGGGCAATCTCTCTTGCAAAAAAAGGACTAGGTAAGACAAGTCCAAATCCACTTGTTGGTTGTGTTATTATAAAAGATGGAAAAATAATTGGTGAGGGTCATCATAGAAGGGCAGGATTTGCCCACGCAGAGATTGAGGCATTAAATAAGGCAGGAGACTATGCCAAAGGAGCAACACTTTACACAAATCTTGAGCCCTGTAGTCATTATGGAAAAACTCCTCCCTGTACTGACAGAATAATTGCAGCAGGGATAAAAAAGGTTGTCTTTTCAATCCTTGATCCAAACCCGGCTATTTACGGAAAGGAAATATTAGAGAGATCCGGGGTTGAAGTTAGTGTTGGAATATTAGAGGAAGAGGCAAAGAGGCTCAATGAGGTTTATTTTAAATTTATCACTCAGAAAAAACCATTTGTTATTCTTAAGGTTGGAATGAGTGTTGATGGAAAAATAAGTCATAAGCTAGATAGATGGATAACATGTGAAGAATCAAGAAAGATTGTTCATAAACTTCGTTCACAGGTTGATGCAATTATGATAGGGAAAGGAACAATCATTGCAGATGATCCATTATTGACAACAAGGATTGTTGGGGGAAAATCACCAATTAGGATAGTTGTTACAAGTGATGGAAATATTCCAATAAATTCAAGGGTATTTGGCAAAGGAACGATTATAATAGTATGTGCAAAGACCCCACCAAATGAAATAATCAAAAAAGCAAAAGTAATTACAATAAAAGAAAAAAATAGCCTTGTAGATTTGGATGAATTACTTCTTAAACTTGGTGAGATAGAAATTACATCGATACTTCTTGAAGGAGGAAAAAGGCTCATTACATCATTTCTTAAAGAAGGTCTTGTTGATAAGGTGATATTATTCATTTCTCCAAAGATCATAGGTGCCGATGGCCTCTCCCTAACAGACAGTCTTCCCTTTTCCATTAAGATCGAAAATATAAAGATAAAAAGGGTTTCTCAAGATTTTATGCTTGTTGGATATCCGATTAATAAATGAGAATGAGGAATAAAGCCATAAAACCGAAATGGACTAGTTGGTCGATTATACCGACAACAACCCCCTTGCGTCCAATTCTTATTCTTATAAAATCAACTATGATATGAGAAAGAGAAAGGAGAAGTGAAAATAAAATCCATCTTATAGAGATTATTCCCCAGCCAAAGAAAATAAGACAAATAAAGGTAATTGCCCCATGGATCAAAAGCCACATCATTGCCTTTTTCTTCTTTTTTGATAAAAGGTCTGGTTGAAGAAGCAAATCAGAAACAACATGGGCAATAAACGCCCGGAGTGCAAAATCTGCCATTTATCCTTGTCTTTGTTTATGTTTTGGATTTATGCAGATTATCCTAATCCTTCCCTTTCTTTTTATGATCTTACACTTCTCACAGATCTTCTTTACCGAACTTGATACCTTCATTATTCTCTGTATATTACCCTCCCTCTAGTTATATCATATGGCGAAATTTCAACCGTTACTTCATCGCCTGGGAGGATCTTTATATAATGCATCCTCATTTTTCCAGAGACATGAGCTAAAATAATATGTTTCCCTTCAATCTCTACTCTAAACATTGCATTTGGAAGAACCTCAAGAACCTTTCCTTTCACCAGAATTTTATTTTCCTTCATCTTGTCAAGATTTCTACACCATTTTTTGTAATAGCAACTGTATTTTCATAATGGCTCGATAGCTTCCTATCCTTTGTTACAACAGTCCATCCATTAGACAAAATCTCAACCTCCCATGTTCCTTCATTTACCATGGGTTCTATACAGAATGTCATGCCTTCTTTTATCTTGATATTTCCATTATTTGAAACATAGTTTAAAACTTCAGGAGCTTCATGTAAATGTTTGCCAATACCATGACCTCCAAACTCTCTAACAACAGAAAAGCCACATTTTTTTACATAATTTTCAATGCTAGATGATATATCCCTTATCAAACCTCCTATTTTACAAGAAGACAGTGCTTCTTCAAATGCATCCTCTGCAACTTTTTTTAATTTCAAATGCAAAGGTAGAGCATTTCCAACAACATATGTTCTTGCCGCATCTGCACAATAACCTTTATAATAAACACCGATATCTATCTTTAAAAGGTCGCCATCCTTAAGAAGCCTATCATATTCTGAGATGCCATGTATAACCTCTTCGTTAAGAGAAATGCATATGGATTTTGGAAACCCACGATAGCCAAGGAATGCAGGAATTCCATTCATTTTTCTTATCTCTTTATCGGCTATTATATTCAAAAATTCCGTCGGAATTCCAGGCTCAATTACTTTTTCCAAAGCTTTTAGGCAGTTTGCAACTATCTTTCCTGCAACCCTCATCCTTTCTACCTCCTCTTCTGATTTTAAAATCATTTTAGAGCCTCCAATATCCTATTGAAAACTTCATCCTCGCTTCCACATCCATCAACATTTCTCAAAATACCTTTTTTCTCATAAAACGAGGCAAGTGGAAGGGTTGCATTAATATAAACATCAATCCTCCTTCTTATATTTTCTTCCATATCATCTTTTCTTTGGTAAAGTTCACCACCACATTCGCATACCCCATTTTGTGGCATATTCTTTAATTTATATATTCTTCCACATACTCTGCAAATCCTCCTTTCCGTATTTCTTTTGATAATGGTTTCCTTGTCAACATCAAGCATAATAATCCCATCTATCTTAATTCCTTCTAATTCTAATGTTTCTGCCTGTTGTATTGTTCTTGGAAATCCATCAAGAATAAAACCACTGCTACAATCTTTCTCTTTTAGCCTTTCTTTGACGATTCCAATGATTACATTATCTGGAACAAGCTCACCTTTATTCATATAGGATTCTGCAATAATACCTAATTCTGTCTTTTTTGAAACTGCATCTCTTAATATATCGCCCGTTGATATCTGAGGAATATTAAATTTCTCAATGAGTTTTTTTGCTTGCGTTCCTTTTCCTGCTCCAGGCGGACCAAAAAGGATTATCTTCATTAAAACCTTCCTCTAATCCTTGCCTTTTTCAAAAATCCCTCATAATGGTGCATCATAAGATATGATTCAATCTGGCGAAGAGTATCAAGGGCGACACCAACAACAATTAAGATACTTGTTCCACCAAAGTAAAATGGGGCATGAAAAGATGGTAAGACAATATCTGGGAGTATTGCAATGATAGCAAGGAATATAGCGCCAACAAATGTTATTCTGTTAAGGATTAAATGAAGGTAATCTGCGGTTGGCTTTCCTGGTCTAATGCCCGGGACAAATCCCCCAGATTTCCTTAAGTTATCAGCAACATCGTTGGGATTAAAGATTATTGAGATATAAAAGTATACAAAGAATATGGTAAGTCCTGCATATAAAAGGTTCCAAAAAGAACCCCTTATCCATCCTGGAATATAAAAAATCCAGTCAAAAAGGGACGGACCAAAAAATGCACCTATGGTTGCCGGAAATGTTAGTATTGATGATGCAAAAATTATGGGAATGACTCCCGCCATATTTATCTGCATTGGAAGGTATGACGATTGTCCACCATATACCCTTCTTCCTACTATTCTTTTTGCATATTGAACACTTATCTTCCTATGTCCTTGAATCATAATAACAACGCCTGCAATGATAAGAAGGACAACAACAAAAAGAAGTATTCCAGCAACAACATTCATCTGACCAGTTAAAATTCCTTGCATTGTTGTTACAAATCCAGGAGGAATGGCTGTTATGATACTCGCAAAGATAAGTATAGATGCTCCATTTCCAATTCCTCTCTCTGTTATTTGTTCACCAAGCCACATAACAAATAAAGCACCTGTTGACATAACAATGACAGTCATAAGCTTAAATCCCAAACCAGGGTAAGGAACTATTGGAATATGATGTGGCACTGTTTCAAGCCATATGCTTATTCCAAAGCTCTGAATTATAGATATGACAACGGTTAGGTATCTTGTATACTGTGTTATCTTTCTTCTACCTTCTTCCCCGCCTTCTTTTTGAATTTTTTCAAGGGATGGGGCAATATGGACCATTAAGGACATAATGATTGATGCAGAGATATATGGCATAATCCCTAAGGCAAAGATAGAAAATCTCTCCAGTGCTCCACCCGTAAATATATTAGCAAGACCAGCCATTGTTCCCCTAAACCTTTGGAAAAATTCTTGGAATGCAATAGGATTTACACCAAGGCTTGGGATGAATGAGCCAACCCTGTAGATGGCAATCATTCCTAATGTAAAGAGGATTCTTTTTCTCAGCTCATATATCTTAAATGGCTTTGCAATACCCTCTAAAGGATTCATAGTATTTTTCCTCCCAAAGCTTCTATCTTTTCTTTTGCAGACTTCGATATAGCATCAATCTTGATTGCCAACGGGATATTTATATCACCATTTGCCAAAATCTTTACTGGTTTATTCATATCTTTTATGAGGCGAGATTCGAATAAGACTTTTTTATCTACCTCTTGGTTTTCAGAAAATTTGTTCAAAGAAGAAAGCCCTACAATCTGATACTCAATTCTATTTGGGTTTGAAAATCCCCTTTTTGGAATCCTAAGCTTAATAGGCATCTGTCCACCCTCAAAACCAGGCTCTTTTCCACCCTTTCTTGCTAATTGCCCCTTTGTCCCCTTTGTTGATGTCCCACCATGACCAGATGCATCCCCCCTTCCAAGCCTTTTTGGCTTCTTATAAGAGCCTTTTGGCCTTTTTAATCTATCAAGCATTTTCCTCACCTACCTCAATAAGATATGAAACCTTTCTTATCATCCCCCTTATTTGGGGATTATCAGGTTTAATAACACTTTTTCCTGTTTTTCTCAAACCAAGAGCATCCAATGTTTTTACATGGTCTGGATGCCTTGATATTCTTGACTTTATAAGTTTAATTCTTAGTTTTTTCATAGAGAATATTTTAAGCTAACTAGAAGGACAAGTCAAGTTTTTGCTGTTTGTTTAGTAATTCTCGGTAAAAAAATAAAAGATTAAAATTCATCTTTATTTTTTAACTTCCTATATTTCGCTACCTTTAAGTCTGATTAATTTATGACAACCATAGATTATATTCAAAAACCTTTTATAAAAGCTAATTTTTTATTGGTTTTACTTTCCTTAACACCTTGATTGTTACATCCTAAGATTTTTAAAAAGACCAATATTTTATATTCAGTTGCAAGCAATAACAAGGGCATAGGTACTGAACCTCCAAAGAAGCTCTCTTGTAGTTATTTTCTTTAGTTTTCTTAATGTTTTTTCTTCCCTTTTCTTCTGATGATAACAATATGCTCTTTCTATTCGGATTTTAAAGCAAAAA
>DNCM01000164.1 GCA_003498085.1 bacterium | reverse complement strand
GCTTATGATGATGGGTAGGCTGTTACAAAAGATATGGGTAAGTTTCAAGAAATAAGTACTTGATATAAAGAATATTTATATGGTATCATTAGAAAGATGGACGCCGACGTTTTGTTAGAAAGGGCAAGGACAAGGGAGGAAAATTTGAGAATCTTAAAAGAAGAACTTACTGGAAAGCAGGTAGTTATTAAAACAAGCGTATTGAGGGACAAAGAAAGGTCATATTTTGTAGATGAGGTAAAGGAAGTAAGGATAAGAACAGAAAGGGGAAATCTTTTGGGTGCAAGACTCTGTAATTCATTAGTTAAAGAAGAAGATCAACCTTTTTTACGATATCCAAATGTTATAATAAAACCCGAAAAAATTGATAAAAACAAAAAAAAGATTACCCTCGTCTATTTAACCGATATAAACATTGAAAGGGATTTCAGAAGACTCCATAGATTGACAAAGCAGGACTTGGCGATTACAATAATCTACTGAAAATGTGTCTAAAATCTTAATCATTAGATTAAGTTCGCTGGGAGATATTGTCCTTACATCTTCTCTTGTCTTTGGAATAAAAAAAAGATTTGATTGCGAGATAGTATTTGTTATAAAAAAGGAATATAGAGATATCGCAAGGCTTATCCATGGAGTAGATAGAGTAATTACCTTTGATAAAAAAAAGGGAATTTTTTTCTTAATCAGAGAAATAAATAAAGAAAAATTTGATCTTATTGTTGACCTTTCTTCAAATATCCGAAGTAGAATAATATCATTTTTAAGCTCTGCAAAGAAAAAGGTTTTTTATAGGAAGGATGTTATAAAAAGACATCTTTTACTTTTAGGGATAAACCTTTTTGGTGAACCCCTTCATGTCTCAAAGAAATACTTCAATACTATTCCTCATATAGGGGTAAAATATGAAGATCCAAAGCTTTCTCTTGATGGTATAGACAAGGAAGATATTTACAAAAGATTTGGTTTGGAAGAGGGCTTTATAGTTGCAATATCACCATCTGCAAGACATAAGAATAAAATATGGGATGAAGAAAGTTATGCAAGGCTTATAGAAAAGATTTATAAAGAATTTAAACCACAGATTGTTCTTTTGGGAACAGAGGAAGAAAGGATAATTGCAAACAAGATAAAAAAGATTTGCAATGCTCCTGTGAAAGACCTTGTTGGAAAGACAAATTTAATAGAGCTTTCTTGCTTGATAGAAAAGGCAGGGCTTTTTATATCGGGAGATACTGGCACTATGCATATTGCCTATTCTTTAGGTGTTTCTTGTGTTTCTTTGTTTGGTCCAACAACAAGGCATTTTGGATTTTTCCCATTGAAGGGTGTTGTTGTTGAAAAGGATTTTTCCTGTAGACCCTGTAGTCTACATGGAGGAAATAAGTGTAAGTTAGGTGACCATAGGTGTATGAGAAATATAAGTGTAGATGATGTAATGGAGGCAATTTATGCAGTTCTTGATAGAAAACCATACATTTCATGTAAGCCTAATAAAATCTTGTGCGTAGAGACCGCATTTATTGGAGATTGCCTACTTACTACACCACTCATTAGGGGGATAAAAGAGGTATTTCCCGATTCATCTTTATCTTTTCTTGGAAGACCCGTTGGATGTTATGCCTTGGAGAAAAACCCTCATATTTCTAATTTTATTTCTTATGATAAAAATGGAAAGCAAAAAGGACTATTTGGATATCTAAAGATCATTCAAAGGATAAAAAAAGAACGGTTTGATCTTGCAATTCTTCCACATAGGTCGGCAAGGACAACCGTTTTGACACGGCTTTCTAATATTCCAAGAAGGGTCGGGTTTGACAATGCAAGATTTTCTTTTCTTTTGACAGACAAGATTTATTATGACAGAAAATACCATGAGGCAGAAAGGAAACTTTCCTTGATAAAAGGATTTGGTATAAGTTCTGATGAAAGGGGATTGGATATATTCATCGATGATAGCTCTAGAAAAAAAAGGGATATTTTGATATTTTCCTGGGGAATTAGAAAAGATGATTTTGTAATAGGTTTTCTTCCATTTGCTCATTGGGAAACAAAAAGATGGCTGATTTCTGGTTTTGCTGAGGTAATAAACAAGGTATCTTTTGAATACAATGCTAAAACAATTATATTTGGAGAGGAGGCCGATAAACAATCTGCTTATAAAATTTATGCCCTAACAAGAAAAAAACCCATTATTGCTTGCGGGGCTATAAGTATTTCTGAACTTCCTGCATTCTTTGAGAGATGTGACCTTATCATTGGGAATGATACAGGGCCAATTTACATAGCATATGGATTAAACAAGAAGACAATAGTTATTTTAGGACCAACAAATCCTTCCAAAATTGGCTTTGGCCCTTACAAAACAACCTTTACTGTAATCGTTGAAAAATCCATTTCTTGTCGTCCCTGTAGCCCTCATGGACCGAAGAGATGTCCTGAAAGACATTTTAAATGTATGAGGCTTATTTCTCCTGATGATGTTCTTCTTGCAGTAAGTACTTTTATCAAAAAGTAGGATATATTAACTACATTCAGAATATATGAAAAGCATAAACC
>DNCM01000060.1 GCA_003498085.1 bacterium | reverse complement strand
ATATTATATATCGGCATTTTTTCAAAAAACTTTAAGAGAATATTTCTATTGTAAGACCTAAGATTTATCTAAGTATTTGAAAAATAAAGGTTTTCTGTCCTTTATTATTAAAGTCTCAATTTCTTATTGCTGAATAATGGTTTAAAGTATACTAAAATAAAATTGGTTTTCAAGTGTTGATGACTTCTATCAAAATGGAAATGGGCAGGTGTTGACCCCCTTAGTTATGAGTTAAAAAATGGTCCATCTTACCTTATAAATCAAAGAAGACATATACAAGAAGAAATTTTATTATTTCCCGTAGTTGACATACTTTGCCTTTTCATAAAGTGGCTTTAAGTAGTAAGACAAATCATTTCTTTTCTATATTTCCTTTATTGGATAAAATAGAAAACATACGCGAGATTTGCCTCTACAGACTTATTGGTAGGTTACAGTTTATTCACTCCCTCACCCCAAGATAGTAAACATCTTCTTTTTTATCAGACATAAGGTCAGAGTATACCCTTTCTATATGCTCTATCGTTGTATCCCTTCCCCCAAGTCCATATATGTAGTTTATAACCCTCGGTGGCTCTGGAATACCATACAGACTAGACCTCACCTCAAGGCATACTGGACCATAATCTGCATTTAGCCCTGTTGCTCTATCTAGGATGGCAATTGCTTTTTTTCCTGAAAGAAGATTCCTTATTTCACTACTTGGAAATGGACGGAAGACCATAATCTTAAGAAGACCAACCTTTATCCCTTCTTCCCTTAAACTATCAACAACAACCTTTATTGTCCCGCAGGTAGAACCCAGAGCAACAATGACAAACTCTGCATCCTCCAGTTTATAACCCTCAACCGGATTATACTTTCTTCCAAACTTTTGAAAGAACTCATTCTGAACCGATTTAATAACATCCATAGCTTTATTCATTGCATCTATTGTCTGCATCTTATGTTCAAAGTAATAGTCTGTAAAGTCTATTGAGCCGAGGGTTATTGGATTCTTTGTATCAAGTAAGGTATAGGCAGGTTTGTACTCACCGACAAAATCTTTCACATCACTATCATCCAGAATATCGATTGCCTCCATCCCGTGACTTATGATAAAGCCATCGATTGTAACCATAGCTGGAAGCCTGCATCCTTCCGCAACTCTTACTGCTTGAATCGTATTGTCATAAGCCTCTTGGGCATTTTCAGAGTAAATCTGGATCCATCCAGAATCTCTTGCTCCCATTGTATCGGAATGGTCACAGTGAATGTTTATAGGAGAAGATAGGGTCCTATTGACCTCTGCCATAACGATTGGAAGCCTTAATCCAGAAGCTATATATAACATCTCCCACATTAGGGCTAAACCCTGGGCTGCTGTTGCTGTCATTGCACGGGCACCAGCAGCTGTTGCCCCAATGCATGCACTCATTGCAGAATGCTCACTCTCTGCAGGAACATACTCTGTCTTAACCAGACCGTCTGCAACATATTGGGAAAATATCATAACGACCTCGGTTGCTGGTGTTATTGGATATGCTGCAACAACATCTGGTTCAATCTGCTTCATTGCCCAAGCTATTGCCTCATTACCTGTTTTTGCAACTCTCATATTAAATCTACCTCCTTTTCTCCCTCTTCTATCCTTCCAATTATAAGAGGAAATTCTTCTAAAATATTTACATCGTTTGTTATGATGATCATGCCAATCCCCATATTAAATATCCGAAACATCTCTTCTTCTGGAATATTACCTTCTTTTATTATTCTTATAAACACCTCTGGAACCTTCCAAGTCTTTTTATCAATGACTGCACGAAGACCATCCGGAAGGATCCTCTTTACATTCTCAATGATTCCGCCACCTGTGATATGGGCGATCCCATGTATCTCAAAATCTTTTATCTTGAGGAAATCTTTAACATATATCCTTGTTGGTGTAAGTAATTCCTCGCTTAGCTCTTTTATAACCTTCCTTACCAAAGAAAAACCATTTGAGTGGATACCAGATGACGGAATGCCAATTACAAAATCATCTTTTTTTATCTTTTCTCCTGTGATTATTTTTTCTTTTTCAACAACACCAACACAAAATCCAGCGATGTCGTATTCCCCTTCCCCATAGACATCAGGCATCTCTGCGGTTTCTCCACCAAGGAGTGTGCAATTCGCCTCTTTACATCCATCTATTATCCCATCGATTAGCCTATTTGCAACATCAAGGTCTAGCTTTCCAAATGCAAGGTAGTCAAGGAGAAACAAAGGGGTTGCACCAACTGCAACTATGTCATTCACACACATCGCAACAAGGTCTATTCCAATTGGGTAGTGTATATTCAATACTTGAGCGATCTTTACCTTTGTCCCAACGCCATCGCAGGATGAGGCAAGAACAGGCTCCTTAAAGGATGAGAAATCTAGCTGAAAAAATCCAGAAAAATGGCCTATCCCTTCTAATTTCCCTTTTCGGAAAGAAAGCTTTTCTTTGATCTGCGAGACGAATTTATCTCCTCTATCGATATCGACACCGGCATTAAGATATTTCATATTCCATTGACTCTAACAATTTCCTGCACCTTAAGCATAAGCCAAGACTATCATTAGAATAGCTCCATATCCAGCACCTTGGACATTTTACCCCTCCATGTTTTTTCACTCCTATTTCTTCTTCGCCCTCTTTGATTTCAACAGATGAGACAATGAATATTTCGCAGAGCTCATCCTCATATTTTTTAAACAAATCTATATTTTTGGTATGTATTGTCAAATCTACCTCAAGGGATGAACCAATCTCCCCTGTTTTTCTCTTCTCCTCAATCGCCTTATTCACATCGTCTCTTATTTTAAGGATCTCGTCTATCTCTTCTCTTAATTCTTCATCCCTCCAATCATCCCTTGCCTTTGGAAAATCACAGAGAAAAACACTTCTATATTCGGCATCCAATATATATCCCCAAGCCTCTTCTACTGTAAAAGAAAGAATTGGTGCAATAAGCTTTAACAAAGAAACAAGCAATTCATAAAGAACAGTCTGGGCAGACCTTCTTTTTATAGAGCTTTTCCCTTCGCAGTATAATCTATCTTTCAGGATATCAAGATAGAAATTGGAAAGGGTGTTTGTACAGAAATTTAGGATTTCCCTATATACTATATGGAACTCAAATCTTTCATATGCACTATTTACATTTTCTATCAAACCTTGGAGCCTATCGAGGACATATCTATCGGTATCCATTAAATTTTCATATTCAATTCCTTTTTGGCATTCAAAGCCATGCAAATTTCCAAGGAGAAAACGGATGGTATTCCTTATCTTTCTATACGAATCAACGATTGGCTTAAGGATTTCCTCACCTATCCTCATATCTTCACGGAAATCAATGGAGCTGACCCAAAGCCTTAATACATCAGCTCCATACTTTTCAATGATATGTTGGGGTGGAATAACATTACCTTGCGATTTTGACATCGCATACCCTTTTTCATCCAAGATAAACCCATGTGTAAGAACGCCCTTATAGGGAGGGTTGTCAAAACAAGCAACGGATGTAATGATTGATGACTGAAACCAACCCCTATGTTGATCTGAGCCCTCAAGATATAAATCTGCTGGCCAAGAAAGTCTCTCATCATCTTTTAATACTGCACAGTGAGATGAACCAGAATCAAACCAGACATCAAGGATGTCCGTCTCCTTTTTTGTATTATGCACTCCACATTTTGGACAGGGCATATCACTTTCTATTTCAAAGTATTTGTCACTTCCCTGTTTTTCGACGAGCTTTTGTGCCCTTTCAATTGTTTCTTCTGTAAGAAAAGATGTTTCACAATTTTCACAATAGAAACTTGGAATCGGTATCCCCCATGCCCTCTGTCTCGATATACACCAATCGCCCCTTGAAGAGATTGTCCCAAAAAACCTATTCTTTCCCCAATCTGGTATCCATTCTACTTTATCAATAAAATCGATTATTCTTCTTCTTAAATCATTATGGTCGATTTTAATAAACCATTGGCTTGTTGCCCTAAATATTACAGGTTTTTTGCACCTCCAACAATGCGGATATGAATGAAAGATCTCATCTTTTAAGAATAACATACCCATCTTTTCCAAATACTCAATTATCCTTTTGTTTGCATGAAAGACATCTTCTCCAATAAAGATCCCTTCAGTAAAACAACCATTATCATCAACAGGTGAGATCAAAGGAAGTTCATACTTTACTCCTGTCTCATAGTCTTCGATACCATGGCCTGGTGCAATATGAACACAGCCTGTCCCCTGATCACTTAAAACAAACTCAGAAAGAACGATTTTTGATTTTCTTTCCAAAAATGGGTGGTCTGTGAATTCTCCATCAAGCTCGTTTGCCAAAATCTCCCTCTTTACACTCCAATTTTCAATACAAGCCTCCTTCATTATATTTTCAACAAGGTCTTTAAAGACAATCATTGAACCGCCATTATACTCTATTTCTTGATATATGAATTCTGGATGAATGGCTATCCCCGTATTTCCAAACAATGTCCAAGGTGTTGTTGTCCAGATGAGGATATTGGTGTTTTTATACGGGAATTTCACATAAATAGATGGTGCTGTATCTTCTTTGTATTCAACCTCTGCCTCAGCCAAGGCAGTCTTACAACTTTTGCACCAAAAAACAGGCTTTTTATCCTTGTATACAAAACCATCCCTTACCAAATTTTTGAAGACCCCAAGAGTTCTTACAACATAGTCATTTGTAAATGTCTGATATGGAGAATCCCAATCTCCAAAAACACCAAGCCTTCTAAACTCATCTCTCTGAACATTGATAAACTTCCTTGCATACTCCCGACACTTCATCCTTATCAAAGGATAAGGCGTATCTCTGCTCTCCTTCTCCATTACCTTATGTTCAATCGGAAGGCCATGACAGTCCCATCCAGGAACATACGGTGTATCAAATCCACTCATTGCCTTATATTTTACGATGATATCTTTAAGAATCTTATTCAACGCATGACCAAGATGGATGTGACCATTCGCATATGGTGGGCCATCATGGAGGACATATCTTTCTTTACCTTTGTTTTTCTCTAAAATGAGCTTGTAGATATCTATCTCATCCCAAAATCCAAGGACCTTTGGCTCAAGCTGGGAAAGTCCAGCCTTCATAGGAAAATCAGTCTTTGGGAGATTTACGGTCTGACTTATGTCTAACATAAAATTCAGTATAGCAAAATGGCTTCTATTTTGCCAATAGAATTTTTAGGTTTTATAATACTGTGATTCAGACATAACGATTGAAAAGTAGTTGAGAGTAGAAATAATAGGCT
>DNCM01000050.1 GCA_003498085.1 bacterium | reverse complement strand
GTTTCTACAGAACTTGATGATTACGAAGTGATTATTCACAATCTCCTATAGTATTACCACTCTTATTTCTCAAAAATTTCAATTTCCTAAAACAGAAGATTGTATACTTACCACGAAATTTGGAGAAGAGCCAAAGATTTTACCCACAAAATGATAACACACCTAGAACAGAAGAATTCCTGTGAAAGGAATGGAAGTGCCGTCTGCGACCCGATGTTTTTAATGAAGTTCCCCAACTAGAACAGAAGAATTCCTGTGAAAGGAATGGAAGTATCTATTAAGCTAGTTTTTTGCTTATGAATAAAAATGTAGAATAGAAGAATTCCTGTGAAAGGAATGGAAGGAAATTCCGTGAGACGTGTCCGGTTAGCGTGTCCGTAAAAAAGGGAAGGAGATAAATGAAGATTGAAGATTTAGATGTTTTTAAGAAAGAAAATATGATAGAATTAGTATGATGATGCTAACTGAACTGTATGATTCTTTGAAATAAACGGTCACGGACAACGGTCACGGATAACGCTCTTATAGACGAATTCCTGTGAAAGGAATGGAAATCTAGTCTTGCAAGTTCTTCTGGCTCTCTGTTATAATTGTAGAAGGAAGAAAGTAAGTGATTAAAATGGATGAGTATCAGAAAGGGCTTGCGGCAGTAAAAGAATCAATAGAGATACTTAAGGAGAAATTTGGGGACAAAATATATTCAGTCATTCTCTATGGTTCTTTTGCTCGCAGAGAGCAGAATTTTGATGATATTGATATTTTTATCATTACCAATCATTCTCTTGGTCCTGTTTATAAGGTGACCAATATGTTTACCCAAGAAGTATTCTTGAAACCTTCTGATAAATATGGCATGCTCTTCTCTCCTCTTGTATACGATAAAAATCATTTCAATCAATTAAAGAGATTTTACCCCTTGCTTGGAGATATTAAGAGAGAAGGAATTTGTTTATATGGAAAGAAAGTCCTTACTAAAAAGACAATCGAAAGCCTATCTTAAGGTGGCTAAAAGACAGCTGGCTATGGCTGAGAGTTTATTGGAAAAAGAACTTTATGAAGGGGTGATGTTTCACTCCTACCAAGCATTAGAGTCAATTCTTGCTGCTGGAATTGCTCAAAGGCTACATTCTGTACCCAGGCCTCATAAGGAGAAGATAAACACCTTTATTGCACTCTACCAGAATATCCCTTTCATAAATGAAATTAAGCTAATAAGTCGACTCCTCTATCCACATCGAGATAAATCTCTTTATGCCGATATTGAGTTTGGAGAAATTAGAGATCCAACACTCATCTATTCCAGAGAAGACGCTCTTGATGCAATAAATAAAGTTAAAGGAGTAGCGGAGAAGACGGAAGAAATTTTGAAGGAAGAAGATTTACAATAAACCAAGCAATTACTTAATATAGAAATTTTGTCGACCCCCTCGGGACGGCTGATATATAAGGAGTTAAGAGGTTATTTTAGCTTAATGGATGGTAAAAATTTAGGTATTTTTAAGGATAAATTCTACCCCCTCGGAAAAGGGGTGCTCAAAGTATGGAAAATAAAGGGTTTGCAAAGCTAGCTCTAGAACAGAAGAATTCCTGTGAAAGGAATGGAAGTGTTAATGCCCAACAAGCTATCTTATATTCAAAAGTAGCTAGAACAGAAGAATTCCTGTGAAAGGAATGGGATAAAGCATGGAGCAAAGAGCATGGAGCACGGAGTAAAGAGCAAAAAGCATAGAGACTCAATGCTCAGCGCTCAATGCTCAATGCTTTTTGGTAGAACAGAAGAATTCCTGTGAAAGGAATGGAAGGAAATTCCGTGAGACGTGTCCGTTTAGCGTGTCCGTGAAAAAAAGGAAATAAATGAAGATTGAAGAATGGAAATGAGCAGGTAAAAGTTGACCTCCTTAGCAGGGGTTTAAAGTTAAATTGAAATGTATGGGGATTATATAAAGAAAGGTTTAAACAAGTCTTTGGGAAAAAGGAATTTTATTATTCCCTGTAGTTGACATAGATAGATTATTTATGATTAAATCTTATAACCAAGGGGTCAGGTTATACCTGCCTTTCCTAAGTTTATATAGTTTTTAAAAAGATGAAGATATTAGTTGTAAGAATGATATTTTTTTCAGGACTTTTCTTTATCCTATTACCCACGATAGTTCTTGGAGAATATAAAGAAGTATTAGAAAATATATTTTTTTCTCGCTATCCAAGCGCAAAAGTAGAAGCATTAGGTAAAGGATGTGTAGCAATTGATGGAGATATTGCTACTTGTATTCATAATCCTTCTGGTATTGCCTCTATCGAAAAAATCATTTTTGGCACTTCTTATTCAAAGTCCTATTATTCACTCGAAGATGCTGAGTACAACTTCTTTGGAGTAGGTTTTCCAATAAAAAGAGGGGCTATAGGTTTAAGTAGATATCATTTCGACTATAGAAATCCAATCCTATTCTCTAGAATTGAAGACGGTGCTATAATACTTATTGGAGAATTTGATTCAGATACCTCTCTGTTTACTTTAACCTTTGCTTATGAATCTTCCAAAGACCTCTTTGTGGGAATTAATGGCAATGTGATTCGACAGAGATTGGGTATAGGGATTATTGAACCAGATTATGCTGGATTTGGCGATATAGGAGTTTTAAAATCATTTGAATTTCAAGAAAACAGCATTAACCAAAAGATATGCCTCGGAGCAAGCCTTTCTAATTTTACTTCCTCAAAAATTCATGGTGATGACCTTCCGGTTATCCTCCGTTTAGGCTTTTCATATAAAACAGTATTGAAGCCAATAATAGCCCTTTTACTGCATATAGAACTTCAAGATGTACTTAATTCTAGATATAGAGGGGGATTCAAGGTGGGTGGAGAATTTTTGCTCTTAGAGATGCTAGCATTCCGGTACGGGTATTATAGAGAAAAAATTGATGATCATGGTTTCCGATCGAATAAAAACCTTCTTGAAGAAAAAACTTCTGGCTTTGGTTTTCAAATACCTCTTACAAAGATAAAATATATTCCAGTGGACATTGAATTCAATATGGTAAAACTTCCCCAACCAAGCTATGTGAAAAATGTTCAATGGAAAGACTTTTCATTGTACAATCTAAATTTCAGATGGAGAAGATGAAGGTCAAAAAACAGTTTAACAGGTGGTAAAGCATAATATATATTATCATTGATGCTTTCAGCCTTTTTCTAATCTCTTGTTTTTAAATTCTTTGCCATATGAAAATTTGGATTCTTCTAAGTAGTAAGACAAATCATGTAACTATTCAGCCTTTAGT
>DNCM01000128.1 GCA_003498085.1 bacterium | reverse complement strand
TATTGTAAGACCTAAGATTTATCTAAGTATTTGAAAAATAAAGGTTTTCTGTCCTTTATTATTAAAGTCTCAATTTCTTATTGCTGAATAATGGTTTTAAACAAATACTTGCTCAAGCTGCCTAAATAAACTAGTATCTTTTCATCTTGACAAGGTAAACTACCAGCGTATTGTGTCCGTGTCTTGCAAAAATCCACTTTAATATATTGTCCATCCTATATAACATTCCGAAAATTTCTATCCTTCTCTACTTTTGATGAAATTTAACTGTAACTTTACTCTTTTTACCCTGAAAAACCCTCTTATCTTTTACCCGCAAGCTTTCAAACAAAAGTGAACCATCCCAAGATTTCTCAATTTATCCCTCTTATTGACTTTGATCAGGTTTTTGAGATAGAATTTCTCTTACAAGAGAAATATACAATGTGTGTAAACATCACGATTTAATCTTCGCTTCTTTCATCCACTTCATAATATTAGCTCGCACATCCTTAGTGATTCGTATACTTCTATTCATATCCTTATTCCTCCAGCCACCAGTATGGATCCCTATAATTGAACGATAATCTTTCCAACGAACCCACACAGGTGAACCACTCATCCCCCCGTAAGTGTCAAGATCGTAGAACAATAAACGATCCGTTACCTTCTTAATCTTCTTGAAGTCTCTCCACATAGTATAGTCCGGTTTTTTATCAGCTGGATAACCAGCGATGTTTACCGAAAGGTTTTTGAGGCGCTCTGTGTCAAGACTACGGATTCGTTTCCACCACCCCAATTCGGGTGTAAAAGGCTTATTCAGAATAATGAGACCGTAATCGTACTCATAGTTATCTTTCTTTTCATATTTTTGGGGTACATAAAGTTTTGCTGCCATATGTGAACCAAATGGTTCATTGTTACCACTCTTTGCTGGGACGACTTTAACACTTGATGCCCAACCAAGTTTCCAGTCATGATCAAACAGATTATGTCCTGCGGTTAGTACCGCCCGGTCACCTATTATAGTCCCAGTACCCATAGCTGTAAGTTTTTTATTTCCAGAAATGAACACAAGCTTTAAATAGCATATCCATCGAAAAGGAATTTCTTTTGTGTTTATTACTAGTTTGCGCTCGTCTTCTTTACCAATAATCTCATATTCAAATTCTTCTTCCTCTTGAAGCATAGGGCCCAGTAGAGGGTGGATAACAATAGGGGGTTTGGTTTTAGTTTCATACTTCAGTTCCTCATGCGTTTCGGCAGAAAGCATAGGACCTAATAGTGGATGTACCATCATTTTGGATGCTGGTCCTTTTTCAACATATTTTTCTTCTTGCCTACTGTCTTTTAGGCCAAGATCTTCTAATTCCCTCTCCATTCTACTATACATTGACATTGCCTCCTTTCTTGAATGCTTAAGAATCCCTTACACCTGCTGCTCTATTTGGGGTGTTCCAGATGTTGCAAGATCAACACCGGTCAGGCTGCGATAAGCGGTACGATAACCCTCTATCCTAGCTTCTGCAATGTCAAGCCAAGTTTCTAATCCACTCTTTTCGTCTTTCGACTCATGATCCAATACCTCAAGGTCTAATAGAACATCTCGAGCATTTCTTGCACATTCTAAGTGTATTTTATAACGATTGATTTCAGAAGGGGTTATTGATCTTCCCATCACCAGAATGTCATAAGCAGCTGGGATATATTCATAAGGATCTTTTAAGCTATCTGGTATCCCTAAGGTTGTCTTCATCCTTTTGATTAAGTCCATAGCGGCAATGACCCACACAATCCCGCTTAGGGTATTTAGATGGTTACGGCCATAATCAAACGGTTTGAATGCCTTCTTTAAGACATCAATTGTATCTCCAATAGTAATAAGTGTTGCTACAGATGGTGGTGGTGCAGGGGCTGCTGCTCCTTTTATAGCTACCGCCAATCTCTTGTCTTTGTAATACTCCAGTGTAACTTGTATGAACTTGTGGAAAAGACTATTGAATGCCGTATTTGCTACCGTATCCAGCCCTAATTTCCTACCAACATCTGATGTCCATCCAAGGCAACGGCGATAGGAACTATCCCTGTCCCGAACAGTAGAGGAGAGTCCCATCTTAGTCAGGCGAACCATTGTCTCCAGAATTCCTGCTATTTTACCTTTGTTAGCTTCGTTAGAAATTGGATATTTTCCCTTAGTAGCAAAGTCATCAAGAATCACACCTAAGATTTTAAATATCCCCATCCTTTCAAAATAGAATAGCCAGACGAGGTCACCTATGAATAGCCTCTTCAAATGAGTTGTTATATTCCATGGTTTTTCTTCCCAATCTGTGGGTTTTGTTCCCCTTCTTCCATTTAATATTGTAAGAGATGGAGGTAGACACCATGGGAAAATGGTAGGAATTTGATACCACTGAAGAGAAAGCTCATTATACTCTTTTTTAATATTATCTTTTACATTTAAAATTCTTTCTCTCATATTCTTTATGTATTCTTCATCCTCTGACGTCAATGGAGGGGTTAGAATTTCTATTATCCTACTTATTTCTATTAGCCTCGAAAAATACTCCTCATAGAACTTGACGATGTCATCCTTTGTTTCTTCTTCTTTTTTCTTGCCTTCTTCTTTTGCCTTTTCAACTTCTTTATTTATTCCACTCGCCTCAGTTGCTACCTGAGATAACAGGATATCTGTGCAAGGTGGAAAAGGGGCGGAAAGGGTTTTCTCCACAAGTTTTTCCCTTATTTGTTCTTTTAATTTTTCTTTTGATATTTTTTCGTTCTTCATATTCTTACCTCCTCATTGTTTTTATTCTCAATGTAAATATTTCCTTTTCTCTCCGAGTTTTACCAGCCATTTAGTCATTATCCTATCAAGCGTTTCCTCTTTAAGTCTTCCCTTATCCCTGATCATGCGAAATACTGCTAATTGTGCACAGGGAGAAAGTCCCCTCAGGTTCAGGACTCCAGACTCAGCGGTTCTAGCAATCCTAAGAAGTTTTTCTGGGGAAAGGATAGACGAGTTAAACAAATCGGGTATTGCTCTTCCGTTGAGGGTACGAAACTTTGTTTTTAACAACACCCTGCTGATTACAGGAAGATACGTCTTTGCCTTCTTTAACAGCTTTTGTGTACCTGCAGGGATGCCTTCCAGGGGATAAAGTTCAAGCCACTCTTTTTCCCAGGTATCCCAGTCCCCTCTTCCCCAGACCTGACGGCACCACTCAAAGGAGAGCAGAACACGTAGATAAGCTGGAGGATGTGGGGCTGTCCAGGAGACCCGGAAGACATGCATCGGTGGCAGGGCAAGGATTTCTTTAATACTGGCAGATTGAGCTATGCCAGATGCACAAAATGTCCAGAAATCAGGACCTATTTCCTTAGCCCAGAGGGCAAACAACTCCTTAATGGTATCAGGTGTCCCTGCTCTCTCCAAGGTACGCCGAAAGACTTTTGGTAGAGCGGAAGCTAAACCAAGACGAATCATTACCTCATGCCCTACCTCATGAAGCACCGATGTGAGGTTATACTTCTCTTTTAACCGTGTGTACGGAATCTGGATGAGTGGCATAGGGTTTGGAGTAAGGTCTGGAAGCAAAACCCTCTCTCGCAATATTGAAGCGCCAAAACCCCTATCACAATAGACAAGGGGTGATTCAATAATTGCCAAGGCAGGATGCTCTTTGTTGATAGCATCCCATGCCAGGACATCACAGCCTGCTAAAGAGGGCCCAAGCTCAGGCGTATGACGTTGGGTAAGAACATCCAAATATGTATCAAAAAAGATAAATGTAGTAGACATCTCCAATTCAACCTTACCTAACAGTGTATTCAAATTCCGTGCACCCTGTGGATCATGAATAAATGGAAGAAATTCCCTTGCTCCTCTTTTTAACTGTGATAGAATTCGTGTCTCCGCAGCTAATAATTGTGGTTCTAAAACTGACCACTGTCTTGGAGTGATATCATATTCAGGTGGAAGGGCTACAAGTTTTCGCAGAGAAGATAATGTCTTTACACGCATCCTTATTGACCCAATTCGTTTTGTGAAATTATATGATAGTTTATTCATTATCCACTCTAATAAGTCTAAAAGACTTCTACAACGATAATATCTCCCTTTTTAGCACGGATTATGCGGCGCCTTCTACCTGTAGCTGTAGTTCTGATAGGACTCTTTTTTAGAGCAGCCTGAAACGCCCCTGTTGCTAACTGACTTGCTACAACAGGATCATCAGCGTTCTCATTCAGATTTTCCACTAAATGGCCAAACGCATCCCTTGCCAAATTCACGAAGTTGTTCCATGCTTCTCTGTTTTCCTCTGGGATATCGGTTTCCTTAAAACCAAGTCCTCGTAGAGCTGGAAGGATAGCTGCTCCTCCAGGGACTGCACTTATTGCGGCGCCAAGACCTGCCTTTGCTAGTGACCCGAGAAGGCCCTTTAGGTCCCCACGTGCCAACTGTGTTATTCCTTTCACCGCTTGGAATACTGGAAGACCTTTGGCAAGTTTTATACCCTTCCTAAGTAGCTTTTTCGCTCTCCTTTTGATTCCTCTCGCAAGACGCCTAAAGAAAAAGTCTTGCTCCATCTCGGCAAGTAATTCATTTACTGCATCATCCACCTCGGATTCAAATTCAAATTCCCTCAGAGAAAGTTCGTAAAATCTATCCGCATAATCTCCATATTCCTCCTCCCTCTCTAATTCTTCTCTTGGTTCTTCTTCAAGTTCAGCCAGCTCTTCAAATTCTTCTTCCAGTTCTTTCTCCCCTTCTAACTTCTCTTCAAATTCTTTTTCCTCTAGCTCTTCTTCCAATTCGAGTTCAAATTCCCTTTCGAGTTCTGACATACCACTTTCATTAATATCTTTTTGCATGGTGATACCTCCTTCTATTCAATAATTTAGCTGGTGTCTTTTTGTGGTAAAATATTCAACCAGCCATGGAAAACCTTACCTTCTTCTTGCATAAAATCTATGGTAATCACCTCCTTTCTATTACTTTCATTACCGCCACACCCATCTGTTTAAACAGACTAAACACCTTTTCACCTGTAAACTCCATATTCTTATCCCTTAATAGCTTTTCTATTACTTTCTCAATCGTATATGCCAAAACACAAACAAAATAATTCATTGAGTGACTTCTCTATCTTTTCCATATCCTCCTCTCGTTCCCTCTTTTGTCGTTCCATGACCTTCGGGTTCCGACATACAATAAATCGCAATCCCCCTTCCCTTACTACTTCACTGTATTCTAAATCATCACTTAACCGATGATATCTTAATGCCCCTCTTCCCAGCATCATATCCTTTACTTCTCTATTCCGCCGGTTACACAATGCTAATATCGATTCAAAACCCTCTGAGTCCATATCCTTTTCCAAAACATCCAAATTCTCTTTGCTTATCAAATCCCTATCTCCTATAAAAATACACCTCTTTATCTTAAATTGATTTTTTATCTTATCCACTATCTCATTCACAGTCTTTTTATCCACACACCTACCTTCATAATACTTCGTGCCCAATCGGTAACCCATTACATAGAATAAGTCCTATTACTACCTGTGGCTTGCCTGGTTCATGATCTCTTGAATATCCTAATTTCGCAAATCCCTCAGAACCTCTACCTTCAAAGTAACTCGAGGTTAAATCATAAAATACTAAATCTACCTCCATACTGAATAAATCACGAAATTTCCAATACAAATGGTTTTCTATCTCCTCCTTCATCTCCAAAAGATAGTCTAATCCCCTGTAAAACTTCATCACTTCTTTCTTCCGAATTTTACCCTTCTCCTCCTCTCCTATTTCGTTTGGTGTCTCCAATACCCTCTCATCAAATCCATGATTAGGCCACCATATACCGCTTAACCACTCAAATATACCAAGTTTGCTCTTTTGATCACTAAGTTTATTTACCACCATCATCTTAATCCAGTTACCATAGTCTAACTCCACCTTTTTCTTTCTCAGCATCGCCTTAACTAACTCTTCTAATCCTAACTTTTCCAATATAAAAGAAGCTATATAACTCGCACCATACTCCATATTCGCCGTATTCCTTGCATCATCCGCAAATACTAATGGTTTTTCTCCAACTCTTTGAAGTAATCCGTTTACAATCTGTTTAATATCTTTGCGTAATGTTTCTATGTTACCCAAATGAGTTATTACCTTATGTTTTCGTTTGCCTTTATCCCAAATACTCTCTACTACTCGTACATATTCATAGGATTGTCCTGTTTTAGATGTTGTTTTGACTGTCCTTACAAATGCCATTTTGTCACTGGCCTCCTGTTTTTTAATTTTCGAGATAATTATAGCATTTAGAGGACAATTTGTCAACAAACTTTTTTAATTTTGTCGGAAAGGGCAGGTATAACCT
>DNCM01000136.1 GCA_003498085.1 bacterium | reverse complement strand
TCAAAAAGGGGCTAAGGGGACTCGGTCCGAAGAGGGAATTAAACAAACTAAAGGAAGGACTGTTATGAATGAAACTTCTAAAGATTTAGAGGAATATATGCTAAAGGTGATAATTGAGGCAAAGTGGGAGAAGGTAAAGGAAGAACTTGTGCCTCGTGAATGGGAACCGTTGAGACCTTGGATATCTTATATTCCGACAATTAAGGGAGAATTTAGGGGCAAAGAAGTATCTTTTGGTTATTATAACTCCCATACTGATCCACCTATAATGCCTCGCTCTATAACCCTTGACTGCCAAAAAAATTTATATATATTAGATCCTTGCAACTTTCGGGTTTTAAAGTTTAATAAGGATGGAAAATATTTAGGTTTAATAGAGATAAAAAGAATTAAGCCTAAAGAAGGACATTTAGGTCCTTTTGAAATATTCCTGCCCCGCATGACTATGTGTTGTAAAGCAGCAGAGTACTTGGGGTGCAAATTCGGATTGGTGATAAATGGGACAAGATTCTCTAACCTAAACCTACACTTGTGACACCTAATTACTTTTGGAAGAAAATTCTGTAGATGGCAAGAATAGATTCAAAGGTTCCTTGGTAGGCTAAAGATATCTCAGAATGAATTAAGTAATTACATTTTTCACAGATATTTACAATTCCTCTCGTTTTTCCGTGGCATCCTTGCCTTATCTTCCCATCAGGTTCAACATTGTCTATTAACCAGTCAAGGCAAAATTGGCTGGGGTTTTTAATAGTAACTAATGTTTTAATTGAATTTAGGATAGGGTATCCTTCTTTTTTTAAGAGGATTATTCTATTAAATACTTCTTTTTGCTGAGCTTTTTCCAAATGTAATGGTTCATCTAAATCATTCAGTTCTACAGTTATTCCCTTAACCTTACCTACAAAGAATTTTATAAGTTCAGTAATTTCCTCAGGGTCAAACCCACCAATAGCTAGATGAACAAAAATCTTATGATGACCCGACCTTTTTATATTCTCTAAGATCAAGTCAAGGGTTGGATTACTAAGAGACCCATCCTTTTTCAATGACTTACTGATATTTACCCAAATCACATCTGCAGGTAGATCGAGTGGAAAGGTACCGTTTGTAATTACACAAACAGATAGAAAGTACCTTTTAGCCAATGCTACAACATCCACTAATCCATACTCCTTGTCTTGCCACAGAAAAGGTTCATCACCCATAATAACAAGGAGCCGATTTCCCCTCTGATATAAAGTCTCAAGTATAGCTTTTACTTTGGTAAAATCCAAGGAATCCAAATTTTTGTCACAAGTACTAGTTAGCCTTAAATTCGCTACGAATGGCCGTCGTTTCTTCAGTAAAACCGAACTTAGGTAATGATTGAATAGACTTGATAAACAACGCCAAAATGCACTCTCCTGGAGTTTCAGCAAAGCTATGTTGGTGAGATTGAAGCTAAGCAACTTTTTTGGCCACTCTAATTCTTTTTTATTACAAGTTATCCCAAGGTGATAATTCTTGATGGAGTTGAGTAACTTAAGGTGGTCTTTTTCAAGCTTGCTTCCTTTTAGGCCATCATTGAGCGCTTTTTCTACTTTTTTTGCTAAAATTATTTTCTTTTCTACCCTCCTAGCTTCTCTCTTAGAAAACAATCCATGCTCTGCTTTAATAAGGGCCAGTTTAGAGGCAGCTTCATAAGTTGTCTCCATGATTGTTCTTCTGTCCATCCATTCTGTTTCATAGTTCAGAACATACTGCCAAGTTGGGTTTAATAGTGCCCTTCTGTGCTCTTCAAGGGTTTTATAAAATAACTTATAGCCAAATTTTTCTGGTTCCTCAAAAAGGATGCTGCCAGGATCAATAAAAGGCGCCAAAGGTGCAATAAAAGTGTTTATTCTTTTGCCAAATTTGACAAGCAAACTTTCGGCATAGTCAATAGTAGCAAAGGCCGATTGAGAAGTTTGTTTTGGCAGACCAACAGTAAAGAATATATCCAACCTCCGTGTACCTAATTTTAAAGCAGTAGAGATAAATTCCTCTAGTTCTTCATTGGAGTAGTTTCTACCCATCAGTCTTCTGATTTCTTCATCATGACTTTCTGGTGAGATTTCAATGTTAAATCTGGGGACACAAAGAGCAATTTCTCCCAATAACTCTTTATTTGGAGTGGAGAAGAACTCAAATGCCAATTCATTCTTTACTCCTATTTTCTTTAGTTCTCTCAGAAAGGTTTTTGCGTAATCTTCACCCCCATGGCACAAATCACCAATGATAAATATAGGTGCATTGATATACTTTTGAATTGTTTCAATATCTTGAACAACCGAGTAAGGAGGACGAAAGGCTGGTTTTTTTCTTTGGCAAATTAGTTGGTTGGCATAGTTTGAACCACCACAGAAAGGGCAGTTATAGTAACAACCACGTCCGATAAGGACCGCTGTTATTGGATAGCGCCACCAGTTAACAAAAGGTGCATATCCCCAGGGATCTTTATACTTTATTACCGATTTGATTATCTTTTTGTAATCCAACCAAAGATCGTCTAGGTGAGTGGGGACAAATTCCGTTGGATTAATCATTATTTCTCCTCTCCTGTTACGCCAAGTTAGGTTAGGCACTTCAGTAAGATCCTCTTTATTCTTTATTGCACGTAACAACTTTATGAGCACCTTTTCGGTTGAATCCCCTCTGACAATGTAATCTATGTGTGGATAGTTTCTGATTATCTCTTCATGATAGTAAGAGGCGGAGAAGCCGCCTAAGATGGTAGGTATGTGAGGATGATATTTTTTTACTATTTTAGCTACCTCAATACTGCCATGTGCATGCACTAACCAATGAAGATCAATACCAAAGGCAGTTGGTTTCAATTTTTTGATGAGTCCTTCTACATCAAAGTTTTTATCTTCCAACATTTTCACAGCTAAGTTAATAATTCTAACTTGATATCCAAATCTCTCTAAATAATCAACGATGCTTACCCAGCCTAAAGGATACAGTTCAAAGATAGAAGTAGAGGGGACACCATCTGATATTGGACCCCAAAAAATGTTTAACTTACGGAAGTCATAAACACTAGGTGGATGTAACAAGATCAAATCCATTTCTTGAGTCAAGCCTAAATTATACCATAAACCTTACTTTATATTGATCCCCTGTTAACCTATCAGCTTCAACTTGACAAGTAGATTTTTTCGTTGACACGCCTGATGGCCCCACATGATAACCCCCCTTATAAACTTCATCGAAAATATCTTCTAAAATTATAGGTGCAAGATTTAATATTTGTAAAGAATGATCAACATTTATTTTTGGGTGTGTTACCCACAAGGTAACCA
>DNCM01000138.1 GCA_003498085.1 bacterium | reverse complement strand
TTATGAGATGGGGAAGTTCTGTCTGTGAGAGGGCGCATCCTTAGAGAACCAAAACCTGGAATTCGTATTTATATCGATGATAGGCTTGTAGGATACACAAACATTGATGGTTTTTTTATATCACAATCTCTCCCAGAAGGAGAATATAGTGTTAAAATAAAAGGCTTTTTCCCGTGGCAGAAGGGGAGTAAAAAAATAAAGCTTGAAAAAGAAAAACCCCAATTTATAACATTTTTTGTATGAGGACAAAAAATAAAAGGAGGGGAAGATAAGATGGAAAGAATTGTCGTTGTTTCAGACCTTCATCTTGGAGAGGAGTATTCAAGCTTAAAAGACAAAATGATACTTAACGAGTTTGTCAACGAATTAAGAGGCCTTGGCCCAATTGACCAATTTGTTCTCATTGGAGACATACTTGACCTATCTATGGCATCTTTTCATGAAGCGGTAGTAGATGGAAAAATACTATTTGAGGCTTTATCAAATATTGATATTAAAGAAATAGTCTATGTTCCAGGAAACCATGACCATCATATTTGGGTGTTAGAGGTTGAATATAGGGATATTGTTCAAACAATCAAAAATGGAAATGATCCCCCATCATCGCCTGACTATATTAGAGAACTTAAAGGAAACGACTCTTTTATCTCATGGATTTTCCCAAGTTCCATGAGAGATAGATTAACCGTCAAGTATCCAAACCATAAGGCAGAGATAAAGGAGAAAAACTACTTTTTTCATCATGGACACTATCTAAGTACAGAAGGAGGTTTGCTGTGTGGGGTAGATGAGGCAATCGAAAAAAATTTTCCCTTGAATGAATTTGAGCTCCACAACTCACCAATACATGAGCTTATTCAATATCAATTGGAACAATCACCTATTATGCAAAAAAAATAGAGAAGGCATGGAAGGAAGGTGGTGCGTTAGCTGCAATATTGATTGTCGTTGACGAGATGATGGACGGCAGAGGATTTTGGGGATGGGTGATCAGAAGATTAGCAAAAAATGCCCAAAAAACGAAGAAACATTCTATGAGAGGAGCTTCAATAGATGATAAAATGATAGGGAGGATAAAGAATTATATAGAATTATGTAAAGAAACCTGTAATTGGTTTATTTTTGGACATACACATGTTCCTCAAGCAAAAACTGGAGATATATCCTGTGCCAATTCTGGCTGCTGGATCAGTGAGGGAGGGAGTGCGCCAAATAACTATATTGTCATCGACGACAAGGTTACTATCAAAGAGCTTGGGGGAGGAATCATTTGGCAAGGATAATTAGAATAATCTGGCTAATAGTTGCTATTTTTGATGTCTGTCTTGGGGTAAGCCTTGTCTTTTTTGCAAGTACAATTCTATTATTAGGTGGTTTTGGATATTTAAATGAGCCAATCCTTGTAAGGGCACTGGGGATAATGGACATATTTTGTGGATATCTATATTGGCTGATGTACAAAACGAGCAGCAAAGTCCTTATAGAAACAACAGCCGTCCTTCGCTTGATGATGGGAATACTTTTTTTGATAGAAGGTATCTTCCTTTTTGCAAATGCTTTGTCAATAATCCGCTTTGGCTTTTTGATAACAGGGTTTATTGATATAGGCCTCTTTTCTATTCAAATTTATTATTTAAAAAAATGTCTCAATTAGAAGTAATAAAAGGTTATATGGATGAGCTAAATGGCAATAAAGATAACAATGCACCAGCCTTTTTGAAATTACACGAGCTCTTTATGGAAGGAAAAACCCCAGAGAATATTGAAGGGCATCACTATGGAGTTCCCATTGGGCTTAAGACTGGCGATTTAAAGGGGCCTTTATCTGACTGTGGAAACTTCGTTGGTTTTCTATGGAGTAGCTTATTAGCAGATGTTTCGCCCTGGGTTGGAAAGAGCTTTAGTCCAATAGTGTCATCTGAGCTTTCGAAGTATACAGAAGGTAGGGAGGAAAAAAAGTTTCTAACATGCCTTGGAATAAATCATTTCAATAAGGTTCCCGAATCAGCCTTTAATCTTGCAAGCATCCTTATTTTAACCTTTTGGATGAATCTTGAGGATGCACCAGAGGACGAGAGAAGGATATTTGGCTATGAGAAGAATGGCGGATTGTTTATTGCCAAGAAAGCCCCTTCTGTTTATTCCGAAACAGATAGGGAGGTTTTCTCTTTAAATTACAGGTGGAAAAACCTTAATAATCTTCCACCTTTAAACCTTCTTATTGACGAGCTTGTTGAGATTGAAAATGGATTGTACCTTGGCCAACTTCTCTTTGCAACAAAAAATATTCTATTTCCTTATGATCCAAATCTGCCTAGCAAAGAATATGACTACCAACACTTTGGTTATTTTCTTTTGATGGATGAGACTTGGAGGGATGAGGCAAAAAGGCTGTTTCCCCAGATTGGTATTCCAGAGAGTGTAGAGCCTTCAATTTCTTCAAAATTTACTACATTCACCTTTGCCGAACCACTGGATGGAAATGTAGATGATAGGATACTTGAGATGATCAATAAGGATATGGAAGGAAAAAACATCTTGGAGCTTTTAAAGTTTTACTCTGATGGACTCCGTGGAGTAAGAGTGAAAAAGGATTCGCCGTACCTAAAAAAACTGAACGAACTTTTTAATCGTGGCATATCACCTTCTTTTATGGATGGTTACCTTCATGGCTGCCTTGTTGCCTTTTATTCTGAGGGGATATTTGGTGCCTGGGGTCTTGATAGTTTAAACATTGCCTGGAATCTTGTTAGGCATTTTTCTCCTTGGATAGGAAAGATATTCTTTAGCATTACCCCTTCGCGGCTTATGGAATTGACAGATGGAAATGAAAGGGGAGAGGTTCCTACATTTTGGGGGGAGAATACATATTCAGCAAAAACAATCAAGGAAAGGATAACATTGGGGATAATGAAGGCTTTGAGAATCTGGACAGAAAGACCAACCCCTTCCGAAAAAGAGAAGGGTATTGCTTTAAAGAGCTTCTTCTTCATTGGACATTCTGCAACCTCTGTGAATCCAGATAATCTTGGCAAGAAAGTTTTTCAATTTAACTATAGATGGCCAAAGCTTAGAACCATGCCTCCCGATAATTGGTGTATTGATGAGATTGTTCAGATTGCAGAAGGGCTTTATCTTGGACAGCTCCTCTATGCTACAAGGAATCTTTTTCAAAGATATTTTCCAGATAAAGAACCTTCATTTTATGATTACAAACTCTTTGGTTACTTTCTACTTATAGACGACGAATGGCATAAGATAAGGCTAAATATTGGCTTTGATTTGGATAATGCTTGATAAATTTTTGGCATATTATTTAAGATAATGAAAGAGGGCTTAAACAAGAAATTGTTTTAAGTCCACAGAAATTGATCATGAAGGTTACATTCGACGATCTGAGCCTTAAACATATCACCATTGATAGTATTCCTAGGCTTAAAAAATTAAGGGAGATTCATTTTAAGACAAAGCCTGAGATCTGTGTTGAAATTCCAAGGCTCCTTACAGAGTTTATGAAAAAAGAAGGTATAAAACCCGAGCATGGAATTTCAAAGGTCATGTCTGCTAGGAGGTTTAAGTATATCCTTGAAAATAAAAAAGCAATCATTGATGATTTAAACCTCCTTGCTGGGTCCACAACAACAAAGATAAAAGGTGTTCCTATCTATCCACAATTCATGGGGCAAGCAATATGGCCTGAGCTTGAGACAATTCATAGACGTAAGAAAAACCCGTTTGGAATAACCAAAGAAGAAATAGATGAGCTGAACTTGAATGTCTTTCCTTATTGGATGGACGGAACTGTCCAGGAGGTTTGTAGGAGTGATTATAATAATCCAAGAAGCCTTCAGATTATGGAGCGGATAGTATTCTTCATCGCCTCAAAGGTACATGTTATATCTCATACAATACCAGATTACGAGATCGTTGTGAAAGAGGGGCTCGGCTTTCTTCTTAAGAAAATAGAAAAAAAAGAGGGTGAATTTTATGAAGCTGTAAGGCTTGTGATTGAAGGTGTGATAGCCTATGCTAATAATTTAAGCAAAGAGGCAGAACTGAGGGCTCAAAAGACAGATGACAAAGAACGTAGAGAGGAACTCCTCAAAATAAGCAAGATTTGTAAGAAGGTCCCAAAGGAAAGCTCAGAAACTTTACAGGAAGCCTTGCAGGCTATCTGGATATGCAATATTGCCCTACATCAAGAGCACACAAACATTGCCTTGAGTTTGGGAAGACTTGATCAAATTCTTTATCCTTTCTATAAAGGCATAACTCCAAGGGAGGCGATCGAGCAGATTGGGTGCTTCTTTTTAAAATTAGCAGACCATGTTCCGATGAATCCTGAGACAGGAGAAGAGCTATTCGGTGGAAGTGGTTCAAATCAGGCAGTTACAATTGGGGGAATTACAAAAGATGGAAATGATGCTTCAAATGATATGACATATCTTATCCTTAAGACAATTGAGTTGTTAAGGGTAAGAGATCCAAATCTTAACATAAGATACCATCCTGATAAGAATTCAAAAGAATATCTTAAGAGGCTATGTGAGGTAAATATAAACACAAGGGCGACTCCTTGCTTTCATAATGATATTCCTGTTATTGAAGCTCTAAGAAATCAAGGATATTCAGAAAATGATGCAAATGATTATTCCATTGTTGGTTGTGTTGAACCAGTTGCAGGAGGAAGAACATTTGGCCATTCAGGGGCAATTTTACTTAATTTGGCCGCATGTTTAGATATGGCTTTGTTCTGTGGGAAACATAGACTTACAGAGGATGAGCAAATTGGACCAGAAACTACACTACCTAAGGATGTAAAATCATTTGATGAATTTCTTGATGTTTTTAAAATTCAAACAAGGTTTCTCATTGACCAAAGTGTTGAGATAAATAATCTTCTTGGAAAGGCACATTTTAAGATAAATCCACTTCCTTTCCTTTCAGTTCTAACAGATGGATGTATTGAAAGAGGAAGGGATGTTTTAGAAGGTGGTGCAAGATATAACTCATCAGGTGTTGCTATTATCGGGCTTTCTGAGGTTATTGATTCTTTATGTGCAATAAAAGAATTTGTCTTTGAAAAAAAGGGGGTTTCTTTTGAGGGATTAATTGATGCAATAAAGAAAGATTGGCAAGGTTATGAGGTTTTAAGGCAGAAGATAATGAATTCAAGAGATAAGTTTGGAACTCAAAGCGAGTTAGCAAAGAAAATAACAGATAACGTTCTTGATTTTTTACACACAGAATACCAAAAAAGAGAGAACTATAGGGGCGGTAAATACACAGTTGGCTACTGGACAATGACAATGCACGCAGGTTTGGGTGTTCTGACAGGTGCTTTACCGTCTGGAAGGGAAAATAAGGAGGTCTTGCCAAGTGGGATTACTCCAGTCTCTGGTTCTGCACCAGAATTACTCGATGTTTTAAGCTTTATGGCAAAGCTTGACAAAAGAAAAATAGCCAATGGCCATGCCTTAAATCTAAAATTTACACCGGGTGAAAACCTCCTTGATAATTTCATAGCAACCATCGATGCATATTTCAAAATTGGTGGGATGCAGGTCCAATGTAATATTATAGATAGAAACACACTTATCGATATGAAAAATAATCCAGAAAAATATGATTCCTTATTGGTAAGGGTTTCAGGCTATACTGCATACTTCCAAGACCTAAACATATTTATGCAGGATGAGATAATAAAAAGGGCAGAATACGATTTGAGAAGAAAGGAATAAGATGATTGATTGGTTGTTAATTCCTTATTATAGGATAAGGAGATGGCTTATAAAAAGAGGATTTATAAGAGCCCTTGAAGCAGAAAGGATTGAAGCAAAATTTGCTGAGGAGTTTTTAGAAAAACTGCTCAATATTATGAGCCTTTTATTTATTATTGAGCCTAATTTCAGAAAGCACATCAAGGATTTCTTTGGAACGATTGAGTTTAGGAGCAAGGATTATGAGATAAGAGTTTTGGCAACTTTTAAGGATAATAAACTTAAGATAAGAGAGCTTAAGCCAGAAGAGAAATTAGAAGATGCTCCCAATGCAGTTATAATATTCAAGAATCCAATTGCCCTTATGAACTTTCTCCTTCCCAAGGGAGGAAGGAGGGATATTTTAAGGTCTATCTTAAACAATGAGGTAGTCCTGCAAGGCAATTTAAACTATATTTATAGATTTAGTTTCATAGCAAACCATCTTCAGCTTGCATTGATGAAACGTTCTAGACTTACATTTGAATAGACTTTAGGTATAATCAGGATAATTGAAGGTTATAGCAAATGAGTCTCCACTGATTATTGATATAAAAAGAAATTCTTGGGAAGATGGTCCAGGGATAAGGACAGTTATATTCTTTAAAGGATGTCCACTTTCCTGTATTTGGTGTCATAACCCAGAAGCAATTTCAAAGGAACAAGAGATTGGTTTCTTTCCAAAGAAGTGTATATCCTGTTTTGAATGTAAAAAAATCTGCCCTAAAGGGGCAATCACAATAAAACCTTTAAGGATTGAAAGAGATTTATGTAATTTCTGTGGAATATGTGTAGATGCTTGTCCATCAAAAGCAATAAGGATAATTGGAAAATTCTACGAAGTTGATAAGCTAATTGAGCTCATCTTACTAGATAAGCCATTTTATGATGCGTCGAATGGCGGGATAACCATATCTGGTGGCGAGCCGACTTTATTTCCCGATTATGTGGGAGAACTTTTAAAAACATTGAAGGCCAATGATGTCCATACCCTCCTTCAAACATCTGGGTTATTTGAATATTCATGTTTTAAAGATAAACTTCTTCCATATCTTGATGTTATTTATTATGATATAAAACTCATTGACCCAATTCTTCATTATAAATTTACAGGGAGTAGTAATCAGATTATCCTTAAAAATCTCATTTCTTTACAAAAAGAGGGAATAGACCTTGTTGTCAGGACACCCCTTATCCCTAGATACACAGACATAAAGGAGAATTTGGATAGAATAAAGGCCTTTCTTCTAGAAAATGCAATAAAAGAACATATACTCCTTCCTTACAATCCACTTTATCTATGGAAATATACCTAAAACAGAATGTAATTGATGCAACAGCTAATGTTTTCAAGGGTAAACA
>DNCM01000014.1 GCA_003498085.1 bacterium | reverse complement strand
GAGAAAAGATGAGAATAGAAGATTGTGGAAACTTGGGTAGTCTTCAGTTGCAACCTCGTAAACACCAGGAGCATCATACGCCATATAACCTTATAACACAGGAGGTATTAAAATGACTCAAATACAGCAAGGTGATATTTTAAAAGGCCCATTCTGGCCAGAAAAGGTTAGGGTAATCTCCACCAAAACAATTAGTAAAAGCCAAACAAAAATTGAATGTGTGGGGCTTGAAACTCATCGTTTCTATAATCCTATTTTTTCTGAGGAAGACTTCAAAACCATTGAGGTCCTTGAAGAAAGACCTTTTTGTTTCTCGGCTGATGGAGAATCCCTATTTCTCTATCTGGAAGCCAATCGAATACGGAATGCCTTTCAATTTGACCCACTATATGCTGTAAATGTCTCTCAAATCGACCCTTTACCTCATCAAATTGAGGCAGTTTATGACTATATAATCCAGAATCCCCGTATTAGATTTCTTCTGGCAGATGACCCAGGTGCGGGAAAAACCATAATGGCGGGACTGCTTATTAAAGAACTTAAGTATCGTGGTCTTGTTGAGAGGGTACTTATTGTTGTCCCAGGACATCTTAAACCCCAATGGCTCAGAGAGATGAAGGAGAAGTTCCAAGAGAATTTCATCGTCATAGACCGCAATGCGATGGATGCAGCATGGGGACAGAACATTTTTAATGACAGAAATATGGCCATAATCTCCATGGATTTTGCTAAGCAGGAGGATGTGATGTTTGCCTTGAAGGATACCAACTGGGATTTATGTATAGTTGATGAGGCTCACAAAATGTCCGCCTATAAGTACGGTGAGAAAATTAACAGAACCCAGCGATATAGTTTTGGAGAACTCCTGTCATCCCTTACTAACTATCTGCTTTTTCTTACAGCAACTCCTCATCGGGGAGACCCTGAAAATTTTCGATTGCTTCTTGACCTCTTAGAACCAGGCTTCTTTGCGGATGAAGACATACTTTCTGAGGCCATTCAAAACAAAGAGAATTTCCTATTTTTAAGAAGGTTGAAGGAAGATTTAAAGAATTTTGAAGGCGCTCCGATTTTTCCACCCAGGATTGTAAAAACGGTCAAGTATTCCCTCTCGGATGATGAAAGAAAGCTTTACAACGCCGTCACGGAATATGTTGAGAAGCACTTTAACAAGGCACTTGCAAAAGATAACCGCAATGTAGCTTTTGCTCTTACCATCCTTCAGCGTCGTCTTGCTTCAAGCGTTCGTGCCATAAGAAAATCCTTAGAGCGCAGGTATAGTCGCCTGAAGGAGCTATACGAAAAAGGACAACTCATTCAAGAGATGGGATACGATGAGGACTATATTGAGGATTTAGAAGAAAAAGAACGATGGAAGAAAGAAGAGGAATTACTGGAAAGACTCTCATCAGCTGAGACTCTTGAAGAACTTAAAGATGAGATAGAAAAAATTGGTAAACTTGTATTTATTGCTAAAGAAGTTGAAAAGAAAGAAATAGAGACAAAACTAAATGAACTTAAGGTGGTAATGGATGAAGAAAAACTTCATCAGACTGGAACAAAATTATTGCTCTTTACAGAATCTAAAGATACCCTTGAGTATTTAGTTGAAAAGCTTAAAGGATGGGGTTATTCAATAACATTCATTCATGGTGGGATGAACTTAGATGCAAGGGTCAAAGCAGAAGGCGATTTCAACAATACTCCGGTTCAAATAATGGTCTCAACTGAAGCAGGTGGGGAAGGGATAAATCTCCAGAAGAGATGCTGGATTATGGTGAATTATGACCTCCCTTGGAATCCTAACCGTTTAGAGCAAAGGATGGGTAGAATCCACCGCTACGGACAGCAGCACGAGGTTCATATATATAACCTGATAACCACAGATACAATCGAAGGTAAAATTTATAACGCACTCTTTGAAAAACTCTCACGGATAAGAGAACACCTTGGGTCTGATAGAGTATTTGATGTTATTGGTGAAGCAATAATTGGGAAGAGCTTAAAAGACATGATTATGGATGCTATTGTCAATCCCAAAACAATGGATGATTTGTTAAAAAAATTTGAAAGGATTCAAGATGAAGAGGCTATCAAGAAGGTTAGGGAAACAATCTCTGAAGCCCTGGCTACAAGACATATTGATTTGACCCGAATTTTGGGTGAGCAGCGAAAGGCAAAGGAGAATAAACTTGTGCCAGAGTATGTTGAGGAATTTTTCAAAAGAGCTGCCGAGGCGCTAAATATTAAGATGGAAGAAAGAGAGGATGGTCTTTGGCGCATTGCATCTGTGCCTTTTGAGATTCGCAATCAACCTTATGAGTTCAAGAGAAAATTTGGAGATGCTCAAAGAGAATACTTGAAAGTATCATTTGACAAAGAGAGGGCTTTCAAGACTCAAGCAGAATTTGTAGCGATGGGGCATCCAATTTTAGAGGCGATTGTAGATACTATTCTAACTCGTTATGCCCAAAGTGCTACAGATGGTGCCATCTTCAGTGACCCTGAAAGGAAGAGAGATGGAGTCATCTGGTTTTTAGAGGCCGAAATAAAGGACGGGAAAGATGAAATTGCTGGTAAAAGATTATTTGCGGTCTATCAGGACAGAAACAATACGCTCTCTTTCGTTAACCCCGCTCTTCTATGGGACCTAAAACCAGAACCGAAACATTCGGAGTATTCAGAAACCTCATTGGATAAAGACAATATTGTGTCCTTTGTTATAAGCGAGGGTCTTGAGAGTTATAAGAAAGAACTTCTGGAGGGGCGTCAGAGGAACGCTGAAATAAGGAGAAAGTATGGAATCCGCTCTCTTGATCGCATGATTCTTGACTCAGAGGGAAAAATTTCGGATTATGAGATAAAGAGGGTAAAAGGCGAAAATATACCTGAGGTAACGATTCAAAATGAAGCAAGGAAAAAGGAGGGTTTAGAGCGTAAGAAGCAACATCTACAAAGGGAGATTGAAGCCGAGATACATCTCTATCCCACAGAGCCAAGGATTCTTGGAGCAGTGAGAGTACTTCCTGGAAAGGCACAGACTGATATGGTTAGCGATGAGGAGATTGAGCAAATTGGAATGAA
>DNCM01000015.1 GCA_003498085.1 bacterium | reverse complement strand
AATATCATAGCCCAAATTCTGAGAGGATACATCTTCTGGAGTTCTCTTATATTCTCTTTCATATTCCAAGGCAATCTTCATTCCAATTTGCTCAATCTCCTCATCACTAACCATATCAGCCCGTACCTTTCCAGGAAGTATCCTCACCGCTCCAAGAATCCTTGGCTCTGTAGGATAAAGATGCACCTCAGCTTCAATCTCCCTTTGTAGGCGTTGCTTTTTATTCTCTAAATCCTCCTTTTTCCTCACTTCATTTTGAATAGTTGCCTCAGGTATATTTTCGTCTTTTATTCTCCTTGTCTCATAATCCGAAATTTTTCCGTCTGAGTCAAGAATCTGGGACTCAAGAGAACGGATTCCATACTTTTTCTTTATCTCAGCATTCCTATGGCGCCTCTGTAGAAGTTCTTTCTTATAATTCTCAAGCCCTTCGCTTATAACAAAAGACATAATAGTATCTTTATCCAATGAAATCTCTGAATACTCCGAATGCTCTGGTTCTGGTTTTAGGTCCCATAGAATAGCGGGGTTAACGAAAGAAAGCGCATTGTTTCTGTCCTGATAAATTGCAAATAGTCTTTTACCAGCAATTTCATTTTTCCCGTCTTTTATTTCGGCCTCTAAAAACCAGATGACTCCATCTCTCTTCCTTTCAGGGTCACTGAAGATGGCACCATCTGTAGCACTCTGAATATAACGAGTTAGGATAGTATTTACAACCGCCTCTAAGATTGGATGCCCCATCGCTACAAATTCTGCCTGAGTCCTGAAAGCCTTCTCCTTGTCAAAGGATACTTTCAAGTATTCTCTTTGAACCTCTCCGAATTTTACCTTGAACTCATAAGGTTGATTGCGAATCTCAAAAGGCACAGAGGCAATACGCCAGAGACCATTTTCTCTTTCTTCCTTCTTGATATTTAGCGCCTCGGCAGCTCTTTTGAAAAATTCCTCAACATACTCTGGAACAAGTTTATTTTCCTTTGCCTTTCGCTGCTCACCCAAAATTCGGGTCAAATCAATATGTTTTGTAGCCAGGGCTTCAAGGCTTGTTTCCCTAACTTTCATGATAGCCTCCTCATCTAGGATCCTTTCAAAGTTTTTTAACAAATCATCCATTGTTTTGGGATTGGCAATAGCGTCCATAATAAGGTCTTTTAAGCTTTTCCCAATTATTGCTTCACCAATAACATCAAATACTCTATCAGACCCAAGGTGTTCTTTTATCCGTGAAAGTTTTTCAAAGAGTGCGTTATAAATTTTACCTTCGATTGTATCTGTGGTTATCAGATTGTATATGTGAACCTCGTGCTGTTGTCCGTAGCGGTGGATTCTACCCATCCTTTGCTCTAAACGGTTAGGATTCCAAGGAATATCATAGTTCACCATAATCCAACATCTCCTCTGGAGATTTATTCCTTCCCCACCTGCCTCAGTTGAGACCATTATTTGAACCTGAGTATTGTTGAAATTATCTTCTGATTTAATCCTTGCATCTAAGTCCATTCCACCATGAATGGATGTTATTGAATAACCCCATGCTTTAAGCTTTTCAACTAAGTAATCAAGGGTATCTCTGGATTCTGTAAAGATTAATAATTTTGCTCCAGTCTGACGAATTCTTTCATCATCCATTACCTCCTTGAGTCTATTTAGTTTCGTCTCTATTTCTTTCTTTTCAACTTCTTTAGCAAGAGACACAAGCTCACCAACTTTTTCTATCTCATCTTTAAGTTCTTCAAGAGTCTCAGCTGAAGAAAGTTTTTCCAGTAATTCCTCTTCTTTTTCCCATCGTTCTTTTTCTTCTAAATCCTCAATATAATCTTCATCGTATTCCATCTTTTGTTGAATGAGTTGCCCTTTTTCGTATAGTTCATTCAGGCGGCTATACCTGCGCTCTAAAGATTTTCTTATGGCACGGACGCTTGAAGCAAGACGACGCTGAAGGATAGTAAGAGCAAAGGCTACATTGCGATTATCTTTTGCAAGTGCCTTGTTAAAGTGCTTCTCAACATATTCCGTGACGGTGTTGTAAAGCTTTCTTTCATCATCTGAGAGGAAATACTTGACAGTCTTCACAATTCTTGGTGGAAAAATTGGAGCACCTTCAAAATCCTTTAAATCTTCCTTTAACCTTCTCAAAAATAGGGGATTGTCTCTTTTTTGAATAGACTCAGAAAGCATGGCTGTATCAGCAAAGAAGCCTGGTTCTAAGAGGTCAAGAAGCAATCGAAAATTTTCAGGGTCTCCCCGATGAGGAGTTGCTGTAAGGAAAAGCAGATAGTTAGTGATGGGTGATAGGAGCTCTCCGAGGCTATATCGCTGGGTTTTATTAATTTTCTCACCGTATTTATAGGCAGACATTTTGTGAGCTTCATCAACTATACATAAATTCCAGGTGGTATCCTTCAAAGTAAACATTACATCCTCCTGCTTAGCAAAATCCATGGAGATTATGACCATATTTCTGTCATTAAAAACGTTCTGTCCCCATGCTGCATTCATCACATTGCGGTCTATGAAGATGAAATTTTCTTGGAACTTGTCCTTCATCTCTCTGAGCCATTGGTCCTTAAGATGTCCTGGGGCAACAATAAGTATTCTCTCAACAAGACCACGATACTTAAGCTCTTTAATAAGCAACCCCGCCATTATGGTTTTTCCAGCACCAGGGTCATCTGCCAGAAGAAATCTAATACGGGGATTCTGGATTATATAGTCATAAACTGCCTCAATTTGATGAGGTAAAGGATCGATTTGAGAGACATTTACAGCATATAGGGGGTCAAATTGAAACGCATTTCGTATCCGATTGGCTTCCAGATAGAGAAATAGGGATTCTCCATTAGCCGAAAAAAGAAAATGCCTTTCTTCAAGTATTTCAATGGTTTTGAAGTCTTTCTCAAAAAGAATAGGATTATAGAAACGATGAGTTTCAAGTCCCACACCTTCTATTTTTGTCTGGCTTTTACCAATTGGTTTGACAGAGATTACTCTGACCTTTTCTGGCCAGAATGGGCTTTTCAAGACATTATCTTCTTGTATTTGAGGTCGAGTAGGCATCATAACCCCCTTCTTTATGTATGCTTTGTATTCCCTGTTTTCTCTCCTCTTTCGATATGAGAAGTGTCACACCATTCTACCATAGAAGGTTGTTTGACGCCCCTCACAGAACCGTGCTTGAGGCTTTTCCTCACATGGCTCTTCAGAGAGACCTCCCTACTCCCTGACGAGTAAATATTGGATTAGGTTTTGTTCGCAACTGTTCTCCAATTCTGAGTTTGGCGGTTGTGTCTTCTTCCAGTGGTCTTTCTGTAAGTCCCTTCGTTCCCTTTCCGTTACGGGAGCTCATCACTATTATGGGCTTATCTGGCGCCATAATGTCATTTGAATTGCATTGCCATCTCTCAAGCTTTGCAATACATACCTTTAACAGGAACACCATGGCTCTCCCGAGTTCCTATTAGCTCCTTTTGGTATCTTGCTACTGCCTTAGACCCCGTCGGGTTCGCTTAACCTTGCCTTTATCGGTTAAGAGAATACTGCCTGCTACCAAATGAAGGGCATCG
>DNCM01000070.1 GCA_003498085.1 bacterium | reverse complement strand
CCTGCGGCATAGCCAATTCGCCATCCAGTCATGGAATATGCCTTTGAGACAGCATTAATAGTAATTGTCAAATCCTTTATCTTAGGATTTAACGATGCAATACTAATATGTTCCCTACCATCATAGATTAGATACTCATAGACCTCATCTGCGATAATGTAAATTCCATTTTCTACAGCTATACCTGCTAACTCATCCAATTCTTCTTTTTCATAAACAGCTCCAGTAGGATTACATGGAGAATTAAGGATAAGAAGTTTAGTTTTGGGAGTAATAGCTTGCTGGAATAATTCCCCTGTTAATTTAAAATCATTTTCTTCCAGTGTATTGGTAATAATCACAGGTGTTGCGCCAGCCATTTTGACTTGCTCTTCATAACTAACCCAATATGGCGCTGGAATAATAACTTCTTCTCCCTCATCACAAAGGGCAAAAATGGCATTAAATAACGAATGTTTGGCTCCACATGAGATTAAGATTTGTGATGGTTCATAATCCAAGTTATTATCCCGCTTAAACTTTTCACATATTACCTCCTTTAACTCAGGTATTCCGGAATCGGCAGTATATTTAGTAAATCCCGCATTAATAGCTGCAATCCCTGCCTCTTTGATTGACTGTGGGGTGTCAAAATCCGGCTCACCTGCACCAAATCCAATTACATCAATCCCTTCTGCCAGCATTTGTTTAGCCTTAGCACTTATAGCTAAGGTAATGGATGGAGAAAGTTCTCTAACCCGTGTAGAAATAATACCCATATTACATACCACCGAATAAGTTGTAATTACTTAATTAATTTTTAGTTTCTCCTTTCATAATTTTATTTTTCTTTGCTACCTGTTCTGCTAATTCTTTTTTATATTCCTCTATCTTTTCTCTTATCTCTTTGAATTTAACACCTAATATTTGTGCTGCTAAAATGCCTGCATTTTTAGCTCCAGCTGGTCCAGTAGCGACAGTAGCTACAGGGACACCTCCAGGCATTTGAACTATTGATAACAAGGAATCCAGTCCGCCTGATAACTGGGTTATCATAGGAACACCTATTACTGGCAAGACTGTCATTGATGCCATTACTCCCGCTAAATGTGCCGCTCCTCCAGCGCCAGCAATAATTACTTCTAATCCCCTTTCACAAGCAGTTGAGGCATATTCATGTGCTGTCTTTGGAGTACGATGAGCAGAAATAATCTCCATTTCATATCCTATACCAAATTTATCAAGTATTTTCCCTGCCTCTTTCATTGTCTCTAAATCAGAATCACTTCCCATAACAATCCCTACCAAAATTTCATTATTATTCATTTTTTCTGACCTCCAACTATAAAATTTAACCATCACCTTTTTAGTTGAAATTATTCTTATATTTAAGATGCCGGGATCAATTTTTAGTCCATCTACTTATATTTGTTATGTCTCAGAGATAATATTATACCTCCTAAAAATTTGTCAACTATTTTTTAATTTAGCATTTACATTTTCTAATGAAAAGTGAAAAAAAACCCTTTAATCTTGTTCTGTCCTTAACAAGAATAAAAAGTGTTAATCCCAGGTACACAAAGCCATATATTAGTCGTATCTCTTTGGATGGGAAAATTAACTGAGTAAAAAATAATATAAATAAAATCCATGCTGACTTAACTGAGAGATAAAAAGTACATAAAAGTACCACAGCAAAGATAGATTGCCCTGAGGTAAGAAATAATTCCTCAATTTGTCGCTCATCTATTACCATCGGACATAACTTACTACTTGAGATACAGAAGATAATAGGTATTAGCCCTACAAGTAGTGTCCATTGATTTACCTTAGAGGAAATCAACGTTCCAAGACCCATCGTAGGTTTTGCCTTGAATACAAACAAAGAGGCTGCAAGGAATTCTGGTGTCTCTGAAGCAAGTGGAGCCACCCACTGGATAAGTATAAATTCATCTATTCCTAAAGTTCTTCCAATACTAATTAGTACTTCAGCAAAGGGTTTTGCTGAGATAAAGATGATAAATCCAGCATATAGAAATAAAAATGTAATCACTATTCGTCTCAAAGTACGGGGCAGCATCCCAAGCTCCAGGGTAATACCGTGAAGTTCTGGTTCAATTACCCTTGCCTTTGAAGCTGAAGTGATATAAAATCCAAATATAGCAATCAAGATTATGCCATCAATAAGAGACAAGTTACCCTTGATTGGTAGAATAAAGGAATATAAAGTAGCAAGACATAAAAATGATAATTCTATTCCATGGGATTCTTCGAGATGAATAGCCTTTTCTTTTTTAAGTATCCAGTATAGAATAACTACCAAAGACCAACCAAATCCTATAAGTAACCGGTTGGCGCCAGTCATATTGGCGAGTGCATAAGAGATATAGGTATGGTCTTTACCTGCCATCCAGGTTAAGTATATATCAACTGCATACTCTGGTAATACTGCTATTAATGCTAAAAATGCTATAGCTAATACTTGGGAAATATCTTTTTGTGCTACTTCAGCTGCCCAACATAGTAAGAACGCTGAAATAACAATAGAAAATCCAGAAAGAAAAGCAGTCAAAATTGGATATTTCTCCCATTCAAAACCTGAGAATTTCAATATTGCCCAACACAATGGAAGACACACCATACTTATTAGTAAAAGCCAATTTTGTATACTTTTCATTTAAACAAATACCTTAATAGTACAGGTGTAGCCAATGTTGTTATTAAAATCATAATGATCATTACAGAGAATACATCTTTGTGTAATATTCCAGAGGATAGTGCGATAGAACATACAATTAACGCTACTTCGCCTCGCGACATCATTCCAACCCCTACCCGTAAGGATTCCTTAAAGCTAAATCCAGCGAATTGTGAAGGGATACCACATCCAACCACTTTCCCTATTATTGCTGCGACCACAATCAGTATTGTAAATAATATTAAATTGCCTACAATAGTTTGAATCTGTGTTTCCATGCCAATACTTACAAAGAATATAGGGGCGAAGAATGAATAGGTTATTGCATGAAACTTTGTTTCTACTTCTTCTCTAAAGATAGTTTTTCCTACCATTATGCCAGCGATATAAGCGCCCGTAATTGTGGCTACGCTACCAAGTGACTCAGCTGCCCATGAATAAAATAGGCATAAGCCAATGGTAGTAGCTAAAAGTACCTCACTAACCGGAATCTTTGTTAATTTACTCAATAACCATGGTATGAGTTTTACGCCTAGATAAATAGAGAGTACAAAAAATATTGACATTTTCAAAGGTATGATCCATATATTCACTGTAGATGCTTGACCACAGCTAAAACCTATTACCAATGATAAAATGACAATTCCAATTATATCATCAATCAATGCTGCACCTAATATAGTCATTCCTTCTTTAGTTCGAAGTTTCCCTAACTCCATAAGAGTTTGTGCAGTAATGCTGACACTTGTAGCCATCAAAACTACACCAATAAGCAGACTTTCTGCTAAATTATACCCAAAGTACCAACTTAACCCTACACCCAAAAATAATGGCAATGCTGCACCACCCGTAGCAGCTAGAGTAGCTACCTTACCAACCATTCTTAGTTCTTTCAGATCAGTCTCCATACCGACGATAAACATAAGCATAATTACTCCAATTTGAGCAATAGCCTTTAGTGATTCATCTGTCTCAAATATTCCTAAGATAGAAGGGCCAATGATAAGCCCAGCAGCAAGTTCACCTAAAACCGCAGGTTGACCTAATTTCCTACTTATCCCACCAGCTAATTTAGATATAATTAATATACATGCTATTTTTAGAAGTAAATCTATGACGTGGTGGTCCATAATATATTACCTCCATAATGCGTATTAATCCTCAGAGCACAACATATTACTGATCATCTTATGTATTCCATTACAAATATCGCTTAATGTGACAACACCAATTAGTTCTCTTGCTTGATTAACCACTGGTAACATTCTTACCTTAAGTTCATAAAACAAAGCCGCTGCTCGGATAATAGACTCTTCTTCAGATATAATAGTTATTCTTTTTTCCATAATATCTTCTGCCTTAGTATTTTCCCAATCGACAGATAAAATATTTACTTCAGCAGATTCATCTTTGCATGATATAAATTCTTGAAGAAGTAATGGTGAATGAGGCAAAAAATGCCCAATGATACCCATCATAGTTACTATTCCGACTATATTACCAGAATCCTCTACTACTGGTAGTCCTCCAATGGTTGGTTGTCCAAAGAACTTGACAAGTTCTAATAATGGTCTATCTGGTTTTATAGTTGTAATATCTCTACTCATAATCTCTTTTACCTTCATATTAAACTCTCCCTACCTAAAATAGTAAGATATTTTAATAATTCTTATTTCACAACGTGACGGTAATATTATCACAATTACCCTCAAGTGTCAAATCTTTTTTTATTGAACTTGACTGCGTTACCCACAAGGTAACCACCCCCTATACTGTACTCGTTCCTAAAGAGGCTATAGAAATCTTCTAAGATAGGTGG
>DNCM01000068.1 GCA_003498085.1 bacterium | reverse complement strand
GATAGATTAAAAGAAGAATTCAATATCCCTTATTCTACTATTCTAAATCTACCACCACCTATCTTAGAAGATTTCTATAGCCTCTTTAGGAACGAGTACAGTATAGGGGGTGGTTACCTTGTGGGTAACGCAGTCATGATTTCAACATTTCTTACTTGACTTGGAATAGAAAAATTCTGTATACATTTAGAAATGGTTAAACCAATTTTGGACTTTGAAAGACATCTGTTTGAACTTGAAAAAAAATTAGAGGAAGAAAAAGATCCGAAAAACAAGAAAAAGCTAAAACAAGCACTGCAAAAAGAAAAGAAAAAAATATATTCAAATCTTTCTCCATGGAATATTGTTCAGGTTGCAAGACATCCGAAAAGGCTAAGTACAATAGATTATATTGAGAGGCTGTTTTCTTCCTTTATTGAGCTCTGTGGCGATAGATTTTTTGGAGAAGATAAGGCAATCGTAGGTGGTATTGGATGGCTCGATGGAAATAAAGTGATTATCATAGGTCACAGGAAAGGAAAAGAACTAAAGGAAAACCTTGAAACAAATTTTGGAATGGCGCACCCAGAAGGTTACAGAAAAGCAAAGAGGCTTGTGGAATTAGGATGTAAGTTTAATAAGCCAATAATTACATTCATTGATACATCCGGGGCATATCCTGGAATAGGTGCAGAAGAAAGAGGGCAAGCTATTGCAATTGCCGAGAATTTGAAATTTTTCTTTGAGGCCCCTATTCCAATTATTTCTGTTGTTGTTGGAGAGGGAGGTTCTGGTGGTGCATTAGGTATTGGTGTTTCTGATAGAATACTTATACTTGAACATGCTATTTATTCTGTCATCTCGCCAGAGGGTTGTGCAGCAATCCTTTGGAAGGATCAAACACAGATTGAGAAGGCAGCTTATGCTCTTCATTTAACAGCAAAAGACCTTTATAAGCTTGGGATTGCAGATAGTGTTATAAAAGAACCACCTGGTGGATGTCATAATGAGCCCGAAAAAATGGCAAAAAATCTTAAAAAAGCCCTTTTATTTCATCTTAATGAGCTTTTATTAAAAAAGGATAAAGAGACTCTTTTGAAAGAAAGGTTTGAAAAATATAGAAAGATAGGGATGTATTTAATACAAAATAGCAGTAAGTAATTCAAGATGATTTTAAAATATCCAAGTGATGAGAAAAAAATATATGAGCTCTTTGAAGATTTTGCCATAGATGAAAAAATAATTGAGGCTGTAAAAAAGATAGTTTTGTCTGTAAAAAATGAGGGAGATTCCGCAATTATTGAATTCACAGAGAGATTTGATAAAATAAGACTTAAATCCATAAAAATTAGTGAGGAAGAGTTACAAGATGCATATAAAAGGATAAAAAAAGGAGATTTGACAGCAATAAAGTTTAGTATTAAAAATATAACCAATTTCCATAAAAAAGGGATAAGAAAGCCTTGGAAGCAAACAAAGGATGGAAAAACATTAGGTGAGATTGTAAGACCAATAAGAAGGGTTGGTTTGTATATTCCAGGCGGAAAATTTCCCCTTATCTCAACCCTTCTTATGACTGCAATCCCGGCAAAGATTGCGGGTTGCTCTGAAATTGCTGTATGTAGCCCCCCACCAATTAGTGAATGTATACTTGGCGTGTGCTTTCTTCTCGAATTAAGGGAAGTTTATTCTATTGGTGGAGCGCAGGCAATTGCAGCTTTTGCCTATGGGACAGAATCTGTAAAAAAAGTTGACTTTATAGCAGGGCCTGGAAATATCTATGTAACAGCTGCAAAAAAACTAGTATTTGGCGATGTTGGGATAGACCTATTAGCAGGACCATCTGAAGTGTTAGTAATTGCTGATAGTTTTGCAAAACAAGAGTTTGTTGAACTCGAACTTCTTTCCCAATTAGAACATGGAGAAGGGACAAAGGCAATTTTGATAACAACAAGTAATACTTTGGCTAAAAAAATAGAAAGTAAAGTTTCTCAGGCAATAATCATCCTTGCAAAAACAATTGATGATTGTTGTTTTCTCTCAAACGAATTTGCGCCAGAACATCTCTGTATCCATACAAAAAATCCAGAAAGCCTTTTGCCAAAGATAGAGTCTGTGGGAGCTATATTCCCTGGTCAGTATTCTGCTGTTGCCTTAGGTGACTACATAGCAGGTCCATCTCATGTACTTCCAACTGGAAGGTCAGCAAGATTTTTCTCTGGCCTTTCTGTTTCTTCATTTCAGAAAAAAATATCTCTCATCTCTTATACAAAAGAGGGAGTTCTAAAGGATAAATCTAGTATTTTTCTTGCAGAATTAGAAGGTTTAAAAAGACATAAGAAAAGTATAAAAATAAGGATTTAAACCTTGATCATAAATGGTACATCTAAGATGATTTTTAATTTTTTAGATTTTTGACAAGAATTACTGCGAATTTTAAAATTCCTGGACAAAAATCGTAAATAAAGTTATACTTTTTAAGTTATGATAATTAAGAAAATTAAGATTATAATTTATAACGCTAAGAGGAGAGAAAATGGGTAGTGTTGTTAAAAAAAGAAGAAAAAAAATTGCAAAGCATAAATACAAAAAACTTAGAAAGAGAATGAGGGCAGAAAAAAGAAGGTACGGGAAAATATAATTCTTTATTATAAATGGATACCTGTGTAATTTTGGCCGCAGGGAAGGGAAAGAGGTTTAAATCAAAGACTTCAAAGCTCCTTTATCCAATAATGGGAAAGCCGTTACTTGAATGGACAATAGAAGCAACATCATCCTTTAAAAAAAGAATCTTTGTTTTGGGCTATCAGAAAGATGAAGTTGGAAAGTTTGTAAGGAAAAATGGAAGAATAGTAATCCAAGATGAACTACTTGGAACAGGGGATGCTTTATTAAGGACAAAATCATATATTGATGAAGATGATTTTCTTGTTGTCCCGGGTGATGTTCCGCTTGTCTCAAAGACTACCCTAAAAAGACTAACTAACCTTCATAAAAAAGAACATCCCTCTGCAACTATTCTTGCAGTAAGGAAAAAAGATCCGAGTGGCTATGGTAGAATAATTCAAAGTAATGGAAAAATAAAAATTGTTGAGGAAAAAGATGCAAATGAAAAAGAGAGAAAAATAAACCTTGTAAATACTGGAATATACTGTTTTAAAACAAAGGATGTTTTTGAAAGGCTTAATCTATTAGATAAAAATAATGTCCAAGGGGAATACTACCTTACGGATGTTTTTGAAACCCTTCCCTCTATTTCCCTTTTGGAAATAGATGATGAAATTGAAGTGATGGGGATAAATACGAGGGAAGAACTTGCCTTTGCAGAAGGAATCATAAGACAAAGAATCTCAAAAAGGCTTATGGAGAATGGTGTTTCTATAAAAGACCCAAGTTCTGTATACATCGAAGAGAATGTAAAGATAGGAAGAGATACTGTCATTTTTCCATATACATTTATTTTAGGAAAAACAAAGGTTGGAGAATGTTGTACAATCGGACCATATTCTTTTATTGAGAATGCAAAAATAGGGGATGGTGCAAAAATCGTTGCTTCCTTTGTTTGTAGTAGCACAATAGATAAAGGATGCAATATAGAGCCTTATTCCTACATAATAAAGGGGGTGTGTAAATGAAAAAATTGTTTTGGCTGTTAGCTATTTGCTGTTGGTTTTTTCCTTGTAATGGATTTAGTCATCAAGATGGTATAGATTGTAAGGATAAAAATTGTAGGACAATGCTTTTACTTCCTACATCTTTCACATCGGATGGAAAAAGGATTGGTGGTCTATATTGGCTTTCTGAAAAAAAAGAAACCTATGCAAAGTGGAAGTTTGTTGTACCGAAAGGTTTTCCTCCAGATGCAAATGTTTCATTAGGCATGCCATCTGGAAAGGTAAATCTCTCTTGTAAGGTTAAAGAAGGCGGTGTCTCTGCATCAACCTGGCCATCTCCTTATGCACCAGTTCTTTCTATTTCCTCCTATAATCCAAGGACAAATATAAGTTCTCCTCCTGTTTCTAATACGATTGAACTTATGGATGCTGGAACAGGAAGGAATAAAGCAATAACTTCTATTAACTATTTTATCAGTCTCTTTGAGGAGGATATGGAGATCGAGATTGCATTGAAAAGACCAGCTGATGAAGAAAGGGCACCAGATATTGGACTTGATAAAAATTCTTGCTGGATTACATACATATTTAAAAAAGAAGGAGAAAAACAGGTTTTCCCAGACAGATACGAACCAAATGATACACCTGGTTCAGTAACGGTTATAAGAGATTTAGTCATTCCTGCATCTATCTGGGATGGTTTTATAGCAAAACCGGTTGATGTTGACTGGTATTTATTTACAATGGATTCGTATGGAAGATTTGAGATCGAAGTGGAAGTAAGAGATGAAGAAAAAAAACCTATTCTTTCTCCTCAAATTAAGCTGTACGATGAAAAACTTAGACTCCTTAGTCAATTAAAGGGTATAAGGGTAGCGAGGATAGGATGGAGTGGAAAGGGAAAGTTTTTTATCATGGTTTCTGATAGCCAGGGGAGGGAGGGACCCGAGGGATTTCGCTATACTCTTCGGATAAAAAAGTGAGGCTTACTTTAGGAGAATATACCCTCAACCTTTCAAAAAAGACTCATATCATGGGTATTCTCAATGTATGCCCAGATTCATTCTCTGATGGAGGGTTGTATTTAGATCCAGAAAAGGCAGTATATCGTGCATTAGAAATGCAGGAAGAAGGAGCAGATATCATCGATATTGGTGGGCAGTCAACAAGGCCTGGTTCTTTACCTATATCGACTGATGAAGAACTAAAAAGGGTAGTCCCAGTATTAAAAAAACTTGTTGGGAAGATTAATGTTCCTATTTCAATAGATACGTATTCAAGTAGGGTTGCATACCAGTGTCTATTGCTTGGTGCAAATATAATAAATGATATAAGTGGCCTAAGGTTTTCCCATGATATGGCAGATGTCATTGCAAAATTCAATGCGTGTGTTGTTATCATGCATATTAAAGGAACACCAAAAGATATGCAGAATAATCCAGAATATGAAGACTTGTTTGTGGAGATTATAGGATATCTCAAAAATCAAATAGAGGTTGCAGAAAAAGCTGGGATTTCACAAATTATAATAGACCCGGGTATTGGCTTTGGAAAGAGATTAGAGCACAACCTCCAAATAATCGCAAATCTAGATAAATTTAAAGTTTTGGGAAAGCCTATTTTGATAGGTACATCAAGAAAATCGTTTATTGGAACGATCCTTGACCTTCCTCCAAAAGAAAGGCTTGAAGGGACGATTGCCTCTATTTGTGTTAGTATCCTTAAAGGTGCAAACATTGTCCGCGTCCATGATGTTCTTAGTGTAAAAAGGGCGGTTAGTATAGTAGATGCAATCATTAGAGAGGGATGAGCCATTTTTTTGCTATTTTTATTCTTATCTTTCTTATTCTCTTCTATTTCTATCCAGTATCTTTGCTGAAGGCATTCTGGATTACAGGAGATTTAGGCTATTCTGACCTTACAGATTATTATTTCCCCATTAAGGTATTTTTGGGAGAATGCTTAAAAAATTTTTCTCTTCCCCTATGGTGTCCACATATCTTATCTGGAATACCAATATTTCAAGAGGGTGAGATTGGTACTCTCTACCCATTAAATCTTATTTTCTTCTCTATCCTCGACCCAATCTCTGCATATAATCTTACAACAATTATTTCCTTTCTTATTTGTGGAATCTCTACATATTTATTCGTAAGATTAATCGGTATTTCTTTTTTACCATCAATATTTGCCTCGGTCTGCTTTGTATTCTCTGGCTATCTAATTGTCCACCTTAAACATCCCTCGAACCTTATGACAGCCTCTTTATTTCCATTCTTGCTTTATTTTGCAGAAAGGTTTATAAAGGAAGGAAAACTTAAATTTGCCATTTTTTCTGGGATTATTCTTTCATTTCAGGTATTCTCTGGACATCCGCAGATTATGGTTTATACAAACCTATTGTTGGTTCTTTATTTTTTTACAAGATTTGGATTGATACTTTTAGAAGAAAGAAGGAAGAAAAAGAAAAGATTTGGTCCTTTATTTATAAGGCTTTTATTCCTTCCAATAATGGGGATAGTTGGTATTGGTCTTGCGGCAATTCAACTTTTTCCAACATTTGAACTCCTTGAGCATTCTGGAAGAAAGCTCGGTGGTTCAATACATGAACTTGATAGATTTCCATTTCATCCAAAGGAACTTATAAGATTCATCCTTCCATATTTCTATGGTGATCCAGCCTATGCTACTCACGAAACACCATGGGATGGACTATTTTGGGAAAACACGGGATATGTTGGAATATTACCCTTAATCCTTTCTTTTGTTGCAATTTCTAGGATAAAGAAGAACCCACATATTTTGTTCTGGACAATAATCCTTATCTTATCTCTACTTCTTTCTTTTGGAAAGTATAGCCCATTTTTATTTTTACTCGAAATGCCCCCTTTATCTTCCTATAGATTTCCAAACAGGTTCCTTCTTATATCTGATTTTTCTCTTGTAATCCTTTCTTCCTTTGGTATGCAGATAATTCTTGAGAAAATAAAGATAAAGCTAGTAAAAATTATCCTTCCAATCATAATAAGTATAATTACATTTGTTGACCTTTATAAATTTGGCTATCATCAAAATCCAAGTGTTCCAATCAATTTATGGAAAAAAATTCCGGAATCAGTCCAATTTCTTAAGGAAGACAAAGATATTTTTAGAATTTATTCTGTTGGGACAATCATAAGCCGTAATAATATCTATTTTAGATATGGCTGGCTTAAAAATAGTGAGATTTATGCAAAGAACAGGGAAGTTTTGTCTGTGAATACAAATATAGAGCATGGTCTTTCAACACCAGGTATATACCTTACTCTATTTCCCATAAGACCATTTATTTTTGAGAATGCCATTGGTGGAGGCTTTATCTTGGACTCTCAAAGTTGGACAGGATTTGTCCCGGACAATGTAGTTAAGCTTTTATCACTACTTAATGTAAAATATCTTATCTCTGTGTTTTCATTGTCTGGTCAAGGAATCGAGCTTGTCAAAGAAATTCCTATTGATTGGTATTTGCCATCCGTAAAGATTTATAAGAATAAAAATGTTCTTCCAAGGGCGTTTTTGGTTCCATCATGTAAGATAATCTATGACCCAAACACCATAATTGATGAGATAATAAAGCCAGAATTCGATCCAAGGTATGAAGTAATTTTGGAGGAAAAACCAGAAGAGCTGCCGAAAAAAGTAGGTTGGAAAATACAAAATGGATGTAAGATTGTTGAGTATAAGCCAAATAAAGTGGTTATTGAAGTAGAGGCAAGCGATGATTGTTTTTTATTTCTCTCAGATTCAAACTATCCTGGATGGAATGCTTATATTGATGGCAGAAAAACTCGTATTTATTATGCAAATTGTGCATTTAGAGCAATATTCTTAAATAAAGGAAAACATACAATTTTTTTTAAATATAAACCACTTTCGTTTTATAAGGGTTGTTTAATTAGCTTTATCAGTTTGGTCTTAGTAATTTGTGTTTTATGCTTTAAATTAAAATTACCATCGAAGCTATAGATTTTTTATTCACTTATAACAATTCTATCTCTATGTTTGAATGCACTTGCCAAAGCAGAATTTGCAGCTCTTAAAAGTTCAATATGGTCTGTTATTGCTGATGGATATCCTGAAATTCCAATTACTGGAAGATAACCTGTTTTTGTCTCTATCTCCCTTTTTATCCTTTCTGCTAAAACCATAATCTTATCCCTTCCTGTTCTCAATGCCAAGATATAGAAATAGCCGTCGTTGTATGTTACCATGTCATCAGCCCTTGTTTGGGAATTTATAATGAGTCCTATTTTCTGAATCTCCATAAGCTGGGGTGGAATTTCAAGTTTTATGACCATTAAAGAAAGTGGCCTTAGAATTCTCATACTCCTTGCAAGTTCCTCTTTTAATTTTTGCTTGAAGTATGAGTATGCAAAGAGTGCTGTTTCTTCATCAGCAATGCTTAGCCTATTTATCTCTTCATTTAACTTATCATTTTTCATAGTAAGAATAAGGATTTTTCCAACAAGCTCCAAAAAGACCTGTTCCCTTTCACCAAATCTTTTCTTTGTGTATTGTCCACAGAATATAAGCCCTTGTGTGTCCAAGGGAACACAAATGATACTACAAAGTTTAAGGTCTTTGAATAAATTGTAAGAAGGTTCGTCTTTAATATAAATGTCATTTATAATAACACTCTTTCCATTTTTTACTATTTCGCCAAGAAACCCTTCGCCTATTTTAAATGATGGAATGGGTATTGGAAGCTTTGTTTGTACTTCAAGCCTTCCTGTTTCAGGGTTTAGGAAAAACAGAATGTTTAGATCGGTTTTTAAAAAATGGCAAATTTCATCTAGGATATAATCCAGTCTTTTTTTAAAAGGTATATCCTCTCCTAGTTTCAAAGAAATATTACAAAGCTCCTGTAGTCTCTTTGCTTCGAAATTTAGCTCATATAATGTACTTTGAAGCTGTGGCTGGAGCATCTTTGCCCTTTGCCTTTCATCCTCAAGCTCTGCCTCACAAAGCTTTGTCTCAAAAACAAGGACAGAACTCATACAAGCCATGGCAACGAATAATGGCAATCTTACCAGAAGATGCGGTATCCATTCTACTTTATTCTCTTGAAATACAAAGAGGACAAGATAAATAAGGCAAATTCCAATGCTTATGATAAGTGCATTCTTTGCTTTATAATAGCAAGATGCAAATATTAAGATAAGGAAATAAAAAAGATAAAATGGACTTGCTATTAAGCCAGTTGAATGGATAAGACTTGTAACAAAGAATATATCAAGGATAGTCTCAAAATAGTAGGTTCTAAATTCTTGAATTTTTTTATGAAGAAAGTAAGCAACAATGTTATATGTTATAATAATAATAAGGGGAACATATATCTCTGGTTTTGCTATATTTTCTTTGGCAATAAGACAGAGTGATAAAATTGCAAGGGCAATCATCATCCATCTTATCTTAAATGCAATAGGAAATATTCTCTTGCCTAAATCCATTTTAAATCCTGCTTTCCAAATCTGTCATAATTATGGTATAAACTTATCTATCATATTAGCAAGAAAATTTTGTTTTGTTGTAATTTAAAATCTTTTATTGTATACTCATAACAAATATGGGCGCCATCGTCTAGGGGCCTAGGACATCGGGCTCTCAATCCGGAAACACGGGTTCAAATCCCGTTGGCGCTATTATTGAAATAAAGGGTATTTGAATGGATAGAGTTTATATCTTTGATACAACCCTTCGGGATGGTGAACAGTCAAGCGGTGTAAACCTCCTAATAAAGGAAAAGCTTGATATTGCCAAACAACTGGCAAAGCTTGGGGTGGATGTAATCGAGGCAGGATTTCCAGTTGCCTCAGCAGATGACTTTGAGGCAGTCAAAGTGATTGCCTCTGAGATAGAGGATCCTACAATTGCAGCGCTGGCAAGGGTTCTGCCAGGAGATATAGAGAGGGCAGCAGAGGCTTTGAAGAGTGCAAAGAAAAAAAGAATTCATGTATTTTTGGCTACCTCAAAGATTCATATGGAGTACAAACTGAGAAAACCAAAGGAAGATGTTATAAAAATGGCCACCGAAGGTGTAAGACTGGCAAAGAGCTTCTGTGATGACATTGAGTTTTCTCCTGAGGATGCGTCAAGAAGTGAGCGATCATTCCTCTATGAAGTTATAACTGAGGCAATAAATGCAGGGGCAACTACCATAAACATTCCAGACACAGTAGGTTATTCCATACCCCCTGAGTTTGGCGAGCTTATCTTAAAGATAAGGGAAAATGTTCCAAATATAGATAAGGTAGTAATCAGTGTTCATTGTCATAACGATCTTGGTCTTGCGGTAGCAAACTCACTTTCTGCGATAAAGAATGGGGCAAGACAGGTTGAATGCACCATAAATGGAATTGGTGAAAGGGCTGGAAATGCAGCTCTGGAGGAGATTGTTGTGGCGCTAAAGACAAGACAGGATCTTTTTGGGCTGACAACAAACATAGATACAAGACATCTTTACAAAACATCTCGAATGGTCAGTCTTCATACAGGTATGGTTGTTCAGCCAAACAAAGCAGTTGTTGGAGCAAATGCATTTTCACATTCATCAGGGATCCATCAAGATGGATTCCTAAAGGAAAGTACCACCTATGAGATACTAAAGCCAAGAGACATTGGTGTTCCAGAGAGCAAGATAGTTCTGACAAAACTTTCAGGAAGGCATGCACTGAAGAGAAGACTTGAGAACTTAGGTTTTAAATTGACCGAAGATGAACTAAAGAAGGCGTTTCTGAGATTTAAGGAGCTTGCCTGCAAGAAAAATGAGGTATTTGATGAGGACATTGAGGCATTGATTGAGGATGAGATAAGGGCGGTGGAAGAACTGGTGGGTCTTGAGTACATACATGTTGTATGTGGAAACAACACTGTTCCAACTGCAACGGTAAGAGTAAAAAGGAAGGATGAGGTGGTTCAGGAGGCAGCATGTGGAAATGGCCCGGTTGATGCCGTATATAGGGCAATAGATAAATGTTGTGGGATTGAGTGCAGCCTTCGGGATTATTCTGTTTCAGCTCTCACAGGAGAAAAGGATGCAGTGGGTGAGGTAACCGTAAAGATAGAGTCCTCTGGGACAGAGGTTGTAGGAAGGGGGATGAGTACAGACATAATCGAGGCTTCGGCGAAGGCGTACATATCCGCCATAAACAGACTATATAAAACGCAAAATATAGCTTGACAAATTAGGCCTCTTTTTGTATAATTTTTTATTATGAATACAAAAGGAAGGCCACCTAAAACAGAAGGTATTGATGTCTTTGCCTTGCAATCTTGGATGTCTTTAAATCCCTCACGATGGGAAGGAGTCAAATGTCAAGCTTTGATTGCGCTTGCGAATCGAGAAAGGGTATCAACCATTTGTCGAATATTGAATGTTAGTCGTGAAAGCTTGCGATTATGGCGTAAGGCGGTTGAAAATAAAGGTCCTCAAGGATTAACCTCTCGTCCTCGCAAGGGGCGTCCACCCAGATTAACAAAGGAGGTGCAACAAGATTTAAAAGAGGCTGTGCTTAAACCCCCTTCTTTTTTCAATTATTCTAAAAGTATATGGGATGGAAAACTGGTATGCCGTTACCTATTAGAAAAACACAACATTCAGATTAAGATTCGGGCAGCACAATACTGGTTAAATAAGTTAGGGTTCAGTCGTCAACGTCCAAGACATAAACTTATCAAGGCAGATCCTGTTAAACAAACCATATTCAAAGAAACAATTTAAAAAAACTAAACAGTTCAGAAAACAATGAGGTCATACTTTTTGCAGACGAAACAGGAATCTCTTTGAATCCTATTCTTGGTCTGGTATGGAGTCTTAAAGGACACCAACCTGAAGTTCCTACCCGAAGTGAAAGACAGCGAGTTCATCTTACTGGATTTGTGGATCCAAAAACTGGAGATTACCTATTCTATCGATCAGAGAAAGGCAACACTAAAAGTTTTCTTAACCAAATTAGATCATTAGATCAAATGAAACTTCACTACCTAAAAGAGGAAAAGGTTACCATTTATGTAGACAATGCTCGATGGCATCATGCCAAAGCTATTAGAGACTGGGAAATAAAAAACATTCTTTCAAAATCGATTACCTTCCACCTTATTTACCAGAGCTGAATCCAGTAGAGCGACAGTGGTGGTATTTACGGAAGCAAGCCATCCAGACAGCTCTATTTGACACAGTAGATCAATGTTGGGATGCTATCAAAAGGCATTTTGAGAATCTCACAAAAGAAAAGGTTAAAACATTATGTCAAATCTATTAATGCGTTTTATAAAGCAAGACAATTAAGCAAGTGTATG
>DNCM01000096.1 GCA_003498085.1 bacterium | reverse complement strand
TCGTGATAATCCCTGTTAAAGTAGAACCGTCCCCTTTCCTCCGTACCATATTATTTTACAACGGGTTTTAAAAAACTATCAATATCATCATAATACTTATCATACCCTTCCCACTCCCAAACACATCTGTTTTTCAAAATGCAATTATCACACTTTTTTGTCGGTTTGGCAAGCAGGGGTACTTCAGAAGGACTTTTTTCAAGAACTTCTTTCTCAGGATTAATAAAAATGACTTTTTCTAACCCTGCAGTTAAATCGCCGGGAATAGTACCTTCCCAATAATATGGATCAATTATACAAAGGGGAACTGTTATATTTAAATTAAGTCCATATTCCCTTGCCATTTCAATAGCGGTTTCGATATTTAAAGCCGCTTTACTTAATTCCATCGCAAGAGAATTACGATTTTTCCAAGCTTCGCCGATTAAACAAAGCCATCCTATTATTATGTGAGCATCCTCAAAATTAAACTTACACATCTTTATGAAAGATGTGATTGATTCATGATTTTGCTTATTAATCAGGGTCTTGATATGTAATTCGATGCCCTTATTCATTAGGTTTTTAAGTCCTGCCATTTTTTGAGCATAACTACCCCGTGTTCGTGTGAAAGAATCGTGTTCTTTCTCTGATGCTCCATAAAAAGTAGAAGTTATGTGACCAAAATAATCAGATGATTTGTTTGTGAAATCTATATCTGAAAAAATTTGGGCATTACTCAGGACATTTATTCTATTTCGTTGGAAACCTTTCTCTTCTACTAGATATTTTGTAAAATTAATAAACATTTTCTTATCTATCGTGGGCTCTCCACCACTAATCTCCAAAATATCGTTTTCTTCAATCTTATACTTCTTCAATATATTCTTTATTTCATTTAATGTAAATCGCATGTTATTTCCTAATTTTTCCCTATCCAAACAACAATTAATGCAATTTACATTGCAATCATAACTATAAACACAGTAAAATCTCTTCATTTGTGACTCCTTTTCTCTGAACGGTTATTAATCCCTTTCCTGAAGGATAACACCTTCTGGTTAAAGATATAGTAATAACCACAGAGATTGTACCGTACCTTATTTTTGATAATCGCGAGCTTTAGCCTGCGTTTATTCTCCGTCGACAGCGCAACCCAAATTTAAGCCCACAATTAAAAATTTGAATTACGACACATCTTCAATAGGATTATCCTGTTGTAACCGAATTCGACAATCCAACTATTCTCTTTAATCTTTCTTCCTCAGTCAGCACTGGATTTATTGTCACTTTTATATTTTTCCTAGCTTTTTCGGAATATATTTCTAGTGTGGGTTTAATCTTACCAGGTTTACTGACTTTCTTAAATGACAAACTTTTCAGTTTCACGTAAATCACCTCCTTTCCCTTTGTTATTGGATGACAAAGTTAATAAGTTTGTTTTGGACGAAAATTGTTTTAATGATAGTTTTTCCTTGAAGAAACCTACGGATACAGTCAACTTCAAGAGCTTTAGCTTTAACAAAACTTTCATCAACCGCTGCTTGTAATTTTAAAGTAGTTCTAACTTTACCGTTAATTTGGACAACAAACTCAGTAGTTTCTTTAACAACAAGGGCCGGGTCATATACAGGCCAAGAACTCTTAAAAATACTTTGTTGGTGCCCGAGGCAATTCCACCCTTCCTCAGCAATATGAGGGGCAAAAGGTGATAATAAAACCAAAAATGTTTCAATAACTTTTCGATGTAGTGTTCCTTTATCTCTAATTATGTTTAAAAATTCCATGAGTTTAGCTATCGCAGTATTATATTTTAATGACTTTATATCCTCTGTAACAGCTTTTATTGTTGAGTGTATAAAATAAATGACATCATTATCTTCGATAGGATTTTCGTTAATAGCAGTATGGTGTACTGAACTCCAAACACGTTCTAAAAATCTCCGAATACCTTTAATACCTTTGTCGCTAAAATCACCCCCTTCTTCGTAAGGTCCGAGAAACATCAAATACATTCTAAAAGTATCTGCTCCTAATTCTTTAATATATTCATCAGGGTTTACAACATTGCCTTTTGATTTACTCATTTTCACACCATCTTTAGTAATAATCCCGTGAGCACGAAATTTTTTAAACGGTTCCTCAAATGGTATGAGACCAAGATCATGTAAAGCCATTGTTATAAATCGGGTGTACATAAGGTGTAAAACTGCATGTTCTGGCCCTCCAATGTACATATCCACAGGTAACCATTTAAATGTCAAGTCTTTATCAAATGCAACATCATCTCTATCAGAAGATGGATATCGTAAAAAATACCAAGCGGAATCCAGGAAGTTATCGGAGACATCTGTTTCTCTCCTTGCATCCTTACCACATTTAGGACATTTAGCTTTAACGAAGGCTTCGACTCGTGCTAATGGTGATTTCCCTGAGCCATTTGGGAGATAATCCCTTAATTCTGGTAATAGAACTGGTAAATCTTTTTCTGGTACAGGTAAAGTACCACAATCATCACAGTAAATAATAGGAATTGGAGGCCCCCAATATCTTTGCCTGGATATACACCAATCTTTTAGTTTATATTTAATTGTCTTTTTTCCATATCCCATATTTTCTAACCAGCTAACAATAGCAACTCCTCCTTCATCAGAATCTAACCCGCTAAATTTACCTGAATTTTCGAGACGTCCCCTTCCAGTGAAGGCCTTTTTTAAAACATTCCCTTCTGTTTCTGAACTCTTTTCTTCCGGGAAAATTACCTGTTTAATTGGCAAATTGTATTTTTGAGCAAAATCAAAATCTCGTTCATCGTGAGCAGGAACGGCCATAATAGCCCCTGTCCCATACTCAAATAGTACATAATCAGCAATCCATATCGGTATTTTATCTTCTGTAGCAGGATTTATTACAAAGCTCCCTATATTTATTCCTGTCTTTTCTTTATTTAAATCTGTTCGTTCAAGAACATTCTTTTTTATGGTATTACTACGATATTTTTCAGCCGAACTCTTATTTTCATCTGTTGTAAGCACATCAACAGCAGGATGTTCTGGGGCTAATACAAGATAAGTTGCTCCAAAAATAGTATCTGGTCTAGTAGTAAAAACAGGAATTTTGATTTTGTTATCTACAGTAGTAAAGATTATTTCTACACCTTCTGATTTCCCAATCCAATTTTCTTGGGCCTTTTTAATGATATCAGACCAATCAATAATTTTGAGATTATTATATAATCTTTCAGCATAATCAGTTATCTTGAAAAACCATTGTTTAAGATTTTTCTGAATTATTTCTGTTCCACACCTCTCACAGTTGCCACCTTCAGATTGTTCGTTCGCCAAGACTGTCTTGCAAGATGGACACCAATTCACATAGCCTTCCTTTTGATAAGCAAGTCCAGCATTAAACAGTTGTATAAAAATCCATTGTGTCCACTTGTAATACTTGGGATCTGTTGTATTAACTTCATGTGTCCAATCATACATAGCCCCAAGTTTTTTCAACTGGTTTTCCCTAAAATTGATAACGTTATTATCTGTTAATTCCTTAGGATGTTTACCCACTTTAATAGCAAAATTTTCACTATGAATACCAAAGGCATCAAAACCGATAGGTTCGAAGACATCATATCCAAGTAGTCTGGCAAAACGAGCGTGAATATCGGAACCCGTAAAAGCAAAAACATTTCCTACATGGAGACCCTCTGCTGATGGATAGGGAAACATCATGAGATTATAATAAGGGCTCTCAGCTGCTTTCAAGTCAACCTGATATAGCCTTTGAGCCTCCCATATTTTTTGCCATTTAGATTCTATTTCTAAATGATTATATTTACCCATCTGTAAGTTTAAGGGGATGGTTCTATTTCCTACTCTTTGAAATAAATTCTTCTTTTCCATGATCAGCAGATCACAAAAGTTGGAATGATTTCGTGATGGACCTCCAAAAATGATATTTGATAAGCTAAAAAGATTTGGATATCAACATAAGGGAGACTCTTCAACTGATACCGCACCCCATTGAAGTGGAGAGCTTTTTTTAATTGGATGGAAGTTTCCTCAATAGTACTCTTCTTGACCGATGCCTTGGTCAATATATGGAAGATGGTCTCATCTGTATACTTATGACCTTTAACCAGAAGATTAAGGTGCTTCTTCAACGTCTCGGTGGTCAATCTCAACACCTCCTGAGATGTAAGTGTTATAGGTCTTGGTGTAGACTCAA
>DNCM01000175.1 GCA_003498085.1 bacterium | reverse complement strand
TCGGAGGGGATGGGATTCGAACCCATGTTGCCGTAAAAGGCAAAACGGTTTTCGAGACCGCCCCGTTATGACCACTTCGGTACCCCTCCTTTCAAAATTATAGATAAATAATCAATAAAACAGATATAACCCAAATGAAAATATTAAGTAATAATGGCTTATCTTGAGTAATATCTATTTCTGGAGAACCTCCTCTTCCTTTTTGATGGACAAGGTATAAATACCTAAAAATTCCATAAAGGACAAACGGAATGGTAATGGGAAGAAAATCCCCGTATCTTTCGTATCTTTCCCTCATTGAGAATGCATATAAAGAATATGCAATAATAGTAGCACCTGTTATTGCAGATATCATTTCATCAATAAACGAAGGTGAATACTCAGAAAGGATTTCTCTATGGGATGATGCATCGTCTTCAAGTAAAACAAGTTCATGTCGCCTTTTTGCCAATATAAGAAATAAAGAAAGGAATACTGTGCAGATAATAAGCCATAGAGACATTTCAACATCTATAATCAAAGCCCCTGCAATGACCCTTATGACAAAGCCAAATGATAAGGCAATGATGTCAATAATAACGACTTTCTTAAGCCAGACTGAATAGCTTAAGGAAAGAAAAAGGTAAAAAATAATAGATACAAAGAAATTGGTATTTATCAAGAATGCCCCTCCTAAGGAAAAGGCGATAAGTAAAATTGCAAAGGACAAAGCGAAATTTTTCTCTAAACTGCCCGAGGCAATAGGTCTTTTTGATTTTATTGGATGATGCCTATCCTTTTCAAGATCAATTATATCGTTAATGATATAGCCTCCGCTTGATGCAAGAGAGAATAGAATAAATCCAAGAAAGACGATAAATAAAGAATGTAACTCCAACAGCCTTTGGCTAAATATAAGTGCGGCAAAGATAAAGAGATTTTTTATCCATTGTTTTGGTCTCATACTTATAATTAAACATTTAGACATCAAAAATATTATACTTGACCAAAATCATGATTTTCAATATAATTTTATAAACTAAATTATGGAGGAGATGTTATGAAAGTTGGAATTAACGGTTTTGGAAGGATTGGAAGGTGTGTCTTGCGTGTAGGAATCGATAAAAATATTGATTTTGCTGCGGTAAATGACATTACAGATTCAAATACCCTTGTCCATCTTTTGGAATATGATTCTATCCACGGACAATTTAAAAAAACAGTTAGCGTAGACGGAGATTATCTTATCGTTCAAGGGAAAAAAATAAAAGTTCTTTCTTGTAAAACAATAGATGAGCTTCCTTGGGGAGAATTAGGGATCGATTATGTTGTTGAATCAACAGGTAAATTTACAGATAGAAAAGATTGCGAGGTTCATTTGAAAAAAGGAGCAAAGAAGGTTATAGTCTCGGCACCCGCTAAAGGCGAGGATATAATGATTGTTATGGGAATAAATGAAAAAGACTACGACAAAGAAAAACACCATATAATCTCAAATGCATCCTGCACAACAAACTGCCTTGCACCGCTTGCAAAAGTTTTGCTTGACAATTTTGGAATAAAAAAAGGGTTTATGACGACTATCCATTCTTATACAAACGATCAAAGGATCCTTGATCTTCCTCATAAAGACTTACGTCGGGCAAGGGCCGCTGCTCTATCTATGGTTCCAACAACAACAGGCGCAGCCAAGGCAATTGGTAAAGTAATTCCAGAGCTTTCTGGAAAGCTCGATGGTATCGCAATCAGGGTTCCAACTCCAAATGTCTCTATCGTTGACCTTACTGCCATTACAGAGAAAGAGACGACGAAAGAAGAAGTCAATAAGCTTTTTAAAGATGTATCAGAGAACGGACCACTTTCAAGATACATTGAGTACTGTGAAAAACCTTTAGTATCAGTAGACTTTAACGGGAACCAAGCATCCTGCATATTTGATGCAGAACTTACATTTGTTCAGGGTAATTTGGTCAAGGTATTTGGCTGGTATGATAATGAATGGGGATATTCTATGAGAATAATTGACCTTTTAGAGTACATAGATAAGGAGTAATGAAGGAATGAATAGGTTATTAACCTTAAAAGATATCAATGTATCAAATAAGAAAATTATTGTTCGTGTTGATTTTAACCTTCCTGTGAATGAAACAGGCGAAATAATAGATGATACAAGGATAAAGTTTTCCATTCCAACAATAAACTACATCTTAGAGAGGGGCGGTGCAGTAATACTTATCTCCCATTTTGGAAGGCCTCAAGGGACATTTGTTGAATCGCTAAAACTTACCTCTGCAAGCAAAAGACTTTCTGAATTACTTGGAAAGGAGGTAAAGAAACTTTCTGACTGCATTGGTGATGATGTAAAAAGGACATGTCAGAAAATGAAACCAGGCGACATTGTCCTTCTTGAAAATGTTCGATTCCATACAGAGGAAGAAGAAAATGATCTTCTATTTGCAAAGGAATTAGGTTCTCTTGGAAATGTCTATGTCAATGATGCATTCTCTGTCGCCCACAGGAAACATGCATCTGTCTGTGGAATATGTAGATTTGTAGAAAAGGCAGTTGCTGGATTTCTACTTGAAAAAGAAATTGGATATATGAATAGTATCTTAGGGTCAAAAGAAAGGCCATTAATTGCTCTACTTGGTGGTGCGAAGGTATCAACAAAAATAGACCTTATAAAAAGCCTTTTCCAAAGGGTTGACGAACTTCTTATAGGTGGTGGGATGGCATATACATTTTTTGCAGGTCTTAATATCCCTACTGGAAAAAGCTTGGTTGAACAAGAATACATAAATACTGCAAAGGATATTCTCCTTCAAAGCATTGCTGATGAAAAACCAATTTATTTACCTAGCGACCATGTTGTTGCAACATTTGTCTCAGAGGGTGCAGATACTACGATTGTTGGAAAAAAGAACATTCCAGGAACGCAAAGGGCAGTTGATATTGGTCCACAAACAGCAAAGAAGTTCTCAAACGTCCTAAAGAAAGCATCCTGCATATTCTGGAATGGACCAATGGGTATCTTTGAAATAGAAAAATTTTCAAAAGGAACATCGGAAATTGCAAAGGTTTTGGCAGAATTGGTAGATAAGGGTGTAAAAACCATCGTTGGGGGTGGAGACTCTGTTGCCGCAGTGGCAAAACTTGGTCTTAGTGATAAGATGACTCATATATCTACTGGCGGTGGTGCCTCACTTGAATTTTTATCGGGTGTAGAAATACCAGGTCTCTCTGCACTGATGAAAAAGTGAAACATCCGCTTCCTACAGTTGATATAATTATTGAAATAAACGGAAGAATTGTCCTTATAGAAAGAAAAAATGAACCCTGCGGTTGGGCATTGCCTGGTGGTTTTGTCGATTATGGAGAAAGTTTAGAGGATGCGGCGGTCAGGGAGGCAAAAGAAGAGACAGGGTTAGACATTGAGCTTATAAGGCAATTTCATACATACTCAGACCCGACTAGAGACCCAAGGTTTCATACAATATCAACGGTTTATATTGCAAAGGCGGATGAAGAACCAGTTGGGGGTGATGATGCAAAAGAAGCAAGGATATTTAAAATAGATGAGCTACCTGATATGGTATTCGACCATGGAAAGATCATTGGAGATTATATTAAATACAGAACAAAAGGAGGTAATTAGAAAATGAAGAAGATACTCATGACACCGGGGCCAACAATGATTCCGGAAGATGTCTTATTAGAAATGGCAGAACCTATAATCCATCACAGAACAAAGGAATTCCAGGAAGTTCTAAAAGACGTTGAAGAAGGGCTTAAATATGTATTCCAAACAAAAAACCCTGTTTTTATATTTGCCTCGTCTGGTACAGGTGGGATGGAGGCTTGTGTCTGTAATGTCCTTTCATCGACTGATAGGGCATTGGTGATCGTTGCAGGAAAGTTTGGAGAAAGGTGGCTTGAGCTTTGTAAGGCATATAAAGTTCCTTGCGAAGTTCTTGATATCCCTGAAGGAGATGCACCAGATCCAGAGGATATAAGAAAGATTCTTCAGAAAGAAAAGATAAATGCCGTTTTTTCAACCCTTTGTGAGACATCGTCTGGTGTTGTTTCGGATATTGAGGCAATTGGAAAAATCTGCAAGGAATATGAAACTATGCTCATTATCGATGCTATTTCCGGGCTTTGTGCCGATCCTTTCTTTATGGATGACTGGAATGTTGATGTCTGTGTCTCTGGTTCACAAAAGGGTCTTATGATGCCACCAGGCCTTTCTTTTGTTGCAGTGAGTAAAAAGGCATTGGATGAATCAGAGAAAAAATCAGACCTTCCAAAGTACTATTTCTCATTTAAAAAGGCAAATAAGGCTTTGGAAAAAACCGATACGCCATTTACACCTGCAATCTCTCTTATAAAGGGGCTTTCTGTTGCACTAGAAAGAATAAAGAAAGAAGGCCTCCCTAATGTAATAGAAAGGCATAATAAACTTGCACAAGCAACAAGAGCCTCTATTTCTGCCTTAGGTCTTTCTCTTTTTGCAAAAAGACCCTCTAATGCACTAACATCGGTAAGGATTCCAGAAGGTATTGAGGTAAGTAAGCTTTACAATAGGATGAGGGATATTTACGGTGTAAACATTGCAAAGGGTCAAGGTGAGCTTGAGGATAAAATATTTAGGATAGCCCATCTTGGCTATGTAGAAATATTTGATATTATAACAACGATTTCTGCTTTAGAAATGACATTATCAGATCTTGGATTTTCCATAAATTTTGGAGACGGTGTTTCTGAGGTAGAAAAGGCATTTAAAAGATAAGCTTTTTCTGAATGAAAAGGGATTACTATGAAATCCTTGGAGTTCCAAAGAATGCTTCGCTCGATGAGATAAAATCTGCATATAGAAGGCTTGCAAAAAAATATCATCCCGATGTAGCATCTGGCTCAAAAAAAGAAGCAGAAGAGAAATTTAAGGAGATATCAGAAGCATATGAGATTTTATCAGATCCACAGAAGAGAAGTCAGTACGACCAATTTGGACATGAAGGATTAAAGACAACTTGGGGTCCAGGTGGGTTTACATGGTCTGATTTTACCCATTTTCCAGATATTGAGGACATATTTGGCAATGTTTTTGGTGGCAGCATATTCGATACAATATTTGGAAGGAGAGAAAGAACGAGTTATAGAGGGCAAGACATAAGGTATGATATAGAGGTTACCCTTAGGGATGTTTATTTTGGCTGCGAGAGAGATATTTACCTAGAAAAAAGAGAGGTTTGTCCATCTTGCCATGGTGATGGAAGTGCAAAGGGTTCATCGAAAAAGTCCTGTCCAAGTTGTAATGGAAGGGGAAGTATAATGCAACACATGGGATTCATATCCATATCAAGAACCTGCACAAGGTGTAATGGAACAGGCTTAGTTATCGCGATACCTTGTTATGAATGTAAAGGAAAGAGTATTGTTTTTAAGAAAAAACGCCTCGCAGTGAAGATTCCAGCAGGTATTGACACCAAAACAAGCATAAGGATATCTGGAGAGGGTGAGGCTGGTGAAGGAGGAGGTTCTCCAGGTGACCTTTATGTTGTTGTTTATGTAAAAGAAGATAAGAATTTTATAAGGGATGGGGCAGATCTTATCCTAAAACAACCTATAAGCTTTGTTAAGGCAATATTGGGTGGTGAGATTGAAGTTCCTTTAATCGATGGAAAAAAGGCACATCTTAAGATCCCAGAGGGAACGCAGACAAATAGGGTCTTTAAGCTTTCTGGAAAGGGGATGCCGTATTTTAGAAGCACGAGGTTTGGCGACCTTTATGTTAAAGTAATCGTCGTTTTGCCTCCAAAGCTCACAAAAGAAGAAAAAAGGTTATTTTTGGAGCTTGCAGAGCTACATGGCGAGGAATTAAAAGACGAGGAAAAAAAGATAGGGGAAAGATTAATTGAAAATTTATAGTTTTTTCATTGAGGAGGAACCAAAAGATATTGCAGTTATTAGGGATAAAGATACTATCCATCATATCTATAAGGTCTTAAGGTTTAAGGAAGGGGATAGAATCCTCCTTATGGATGGAAAACTGAGTAAGTATGAGGGAGAGATCAAAGAAATAAGCCAATTGAGCATAACCCTTAAGATAACTAAGAAAGAGAGGATTCCAAAACCACCTATTGAGATTACCTTAGTTCAAGGGATTCCAAAGCATCCAAAGATGGATATCATTGTTGAATCTGCAAGTGGTCTTGGCATTTATAGGATCATTCCGCTTATTTCAAAAAGAACAGTTGCAAAGACAAAGAATGTAGAAAGGTGGAGAAGTATCGCAAAGACATCATTACTTACATCAAGAATGGGTCTTCTCTGTGATGTTTGTGACCCCACAATGCTTGATGAGATAAAATTAAATCAGGAGCTCGTAATCGTTGCATGGGAAGAGGAGAAAAATACACACCTTAGGGATATCCTTAGATCAAATAGATCAGTAAAAAGTATCGCTGTTTTCATTGGACCAGAGGGTGGATTTGAAAAAGAGGAAGTTTGTGCTATTCAAAAAATGGGTGGGATCCCTGTGTCTTTAGGAAATGCACTCATAAAGACAGAGTATGCAGGCCTTTTCGTCCTTTCTTCTATTTT
>DNCM01000176.1 GCA_003498085.1 bacterium | reverse complement strand
CTCCATATCTCATTATATAAATCGGCTTTTTAGGACTAAAACTTTAGAGGTTTTTTGAAGAAATCAATTCCCATTTCAAGGTAGCGGAAAATGGGAATTTATTTATGAAAAGTTATAATAAACCTGCTTATGGGAAAGACATAGGTAGGGTGGGTTAGGATGTACCTGCTTTGCTCGGAAAACAACAAAAAACCCTTGACAAAATCTTTTGTAAGAGATATTATTATGGATTAAGATGGCTAATATAATAAGTGGAAAGGAACTAGCAGAAGAGATAAAAGCTGAGTTAAAATTAAAGATTGATGAATTAAAGAGAAAGGGTAAAACTCCAGGTCTTGCTACAATCCTAGTTGGCAAGAGCCCTGCTTCTATTATTTATGTAAGAAATAAGGGGTTAGCTTGCGAGTCTCTCGGCATATATTCAGAGCAATATAATCTTGATGAGAATATAACCCAAGAAGACCTTGTTTCTCTTATTCATAAGCTAAACCAAGAAGACAAGATAGATGGAATCCTTGTTCAACTTCCACTTCCCAAGCACTTGGACGAAATGAATATTTTAGCTTCTATTTCGCCAGATAAGGATGTCGACGGATTTCACTTTTATAGCGTTGGAAGGTTTTTCTGCGAGAAGGATTACAATAACATGAAAAAAAATAAGCTTTTCTTACCTGCAACACCTTATGGAATTATGGAGATGCTGATCAGAAAAAATATCAAGTTAGAAGGGGCAAACGCTGTTGTTTTGGGAAGATCTAATATTGTTGGAAAACCGATAGCAATGCTTCTTCTTTCTGCAAATGCCACAGTTACAATCTGTCACTCAAAAACACAGGATCTTGCAAACATTTGCAAAAATGGTGATATACTGATTGCTGCAATAGGGAAACCGAAGTTTGTAAAGCAAGATATGGTAAAAGAGGGAGTAGTTGTAATTGATGTTGGAATAAATAGGGTAGATGATAAGATTGTTGGTGATGTAGATTTTGATGAAGTATCCAAAAAAGCAAGTCTCATAACACCTGTTCCTGGTGGCGTTGGTCCTATGACTATAACAATGCTTATGGTAAATACGGTTGTATCAGCAGAAAGACATCTAAATGAAGGATGATATCATTTCCAGAGCAATAAGAGAACTTGAGGATAAAATAACAAAGGAAATAAAAGAAGGAAAAGAAGATAAACAGTCCTTTCTCTTATATGAAAGTGGTTTTAAAAAAATAAATCCAGGAATGATAGTAGAAGGAGTTGTCGTCGATTGTAGCAGAGAAGGTATCCTTATTTCTACTGGGACAAAGCAAGAAGGAATCATCCCTTTGGATGAATTGTCCTTGAAAGATTTCAAAGACCCAAGCGAAGTAGTAAAAATTGGCGATAAAATCAATGTGATTGTTCTTTCTCTTGATAATTGGGAAGGAAATCCTGTTTTTTCCAAAAAAAGAGCAGACCTTATAAAAATCTTAGGCAAACTTCAAAATGCATTCGATAATGATAGTTCCGTTGAAGGAAAGGTTATTTCCCAAGTGAAGGGTGGCTTGGTTGTTGATTTTGATGGAGTCTTTGGATTTATTCCCCAATCCCAGATAAGAAGAACCTATGTAAGGAATCTTGAAAAATATGTTGGAAAGACATATGAATTAAAAATTATTGAATTTAATAGAAAAAAAAGAGATATCGTTCTTTCTATAAAAAAGGCAGAGGATGAGAGGAAAAAAGAAAAAATAAAGAAAGTTATAGGTGAGCTTAATGAAGGGGAGCGAGTTTTAGGTAAGATTGTTAAACTTACTAATTTTGGTGCATTTGTTGACTTAGGTGGAATAGATGGTCTTATTCCGATTTCTGAGCTTTCACATAGAAGAATAAACCATCCGAAAGAAATTGTAAAGAAAGGCCAAAAAATATCAGTGATTGTTCTTAATGTTGACCGTGAAAATAACAAAGTATCTCTAAGCCTAAAGGAAATTCAACCTTCTCCATGGGAAAGCATAAAGGATAAAATAAGCGTTGGCTCTGTAATCTCTGGAAAGGTAACCAAAGTTAGCTCTTCGTACTCTTTTGTAAAGGTTGATGAAGAAATCGAGGGCTTTCTCCCTCATCGTGAATTGGGAAAAGGAAGAACATTAGAAGAGGGTCAGGAGATAAAGGTAAAAGTTATAGAATTAGATCCTAAACATAAACGGCTTACCTTAAGTTTAAAAAATATAAAAGAAGAAAGTGACGAGATAAATGCATTTCTTGCAAAACAAGAGAAATGGAAGGGAATGAAGCTTGGTGATGTCCTTTCTCAAAAACTCATTTACGATAAATGCACCGGCTAAAGTAAATCTTTTTTTAAAGGTTCTTGGAAAAAGAAGGAATGGTTTCCATAATATCGAGACGGTTTTCCAGACAATAAGCCTTTATGACAAAATTTATATCTATCCATCCAAAGATTTTATTGTGTCCTGTCCTTCTATAAACCAAGAGGACAATCTTGTCTATAAAGGGGGTATTCTTTTAATGGATTATGTAAAAAAGAAAAAAGGTGCAAGGATAGTTTTGCAAAAAAATATTCCGATTGCCTCTGGTTTAGGTGGTGGTTCATCTGATACAGCAAGCTGTCTTTTAGGATTGAACGAATTTTGGGATCTTGGTCTTTCAAAAAAGGAACTAAAAGCACTTGGGAGGATGCTTGGTGCTGATGTTCCATATTTTATAGATGGAGGGACTAGACTTGGAGAAGGGATAGGAACAAAGCTTAAAAAGCTTCCTTCTATTCCAAAGTGTTATTTTGTACTTGTAGTTTTTGATTTTATGTTGGTAACAAAAGAGGTATATGAAAAATTCAAAATTAAAAATTCAAAATTAAAAATAGAAAATATCATTTTGGCGATAAAAAATGGTGATCTGTATGGAATTGCAAAAAATTTACATAACGACCTTGAGTCTGTAGTTATTAAAAACCATCCAGAGATAGAAGAGGTAAAAAATATACTTATTAAAGAAGGTGCATTGAATGCCCTAATGTCAGGCTCTGGTCCAACAGTATTTGGGATTGTTGATGATAAGAGAAAGGTAGAGAGAATAATGGACAAGCTTATTTCTTCAAACATCAAAGCACTTGTAACAGAACCTGTGTAAACTATGCAAAACTTCCTAAGACTTATTAAATACCTTCTGCCCTTTAAAGGGCTTTTTATTTTAGCATGTCTATTTATGCTTGTTAATTCACTCTGTAAAGTTGCACTTCCCTGGATGATGAAGGAACTTATTGATAATTTGTCAAAAAAGGACATTTTCCTCATAAATTTAATCGTTGTCCAAAGCTTAGGGATTGCAATTTTCTTGGGTATATCAAGGTATGGACAAAGTCTTTTCTTAAATCTTATTGGGGAAAAGATAATATTTGAAATAAGATGTGAAGTGTTTAACCATCTTATGGATGTTTCAATGAATTTCTATGGAAAAAGAAAAAAAGGCGAGATCATTTCACGGATAACAAACGATGTATTACTTCTTAAAAACTTTTTTTCTGAAGAGGTAATCTCTTTGATAAAAAACCCTGTTATTATTGTTGTCTCTTTAGGAATCCTCTTTTATATTCACTGGAAGATGACTTTATTTGCCTTAATCGTTGCACCACTGGTTATGAAGATAATCATAAAATTTGGCAAAAGGATGGGAGAGATAACTTTATCTTGCCAAAGGAGACTTGCCGATCTTACCGGATTGACAAGCGAGACAATGCACAATATAAAAACAGTAAAGTTGTTTGTAAGGGAAGGAAAAGAAAAGGAGAGGTTTAAAAACAAAAACCTAGAATACTTCTCTCTTATGAAAAAAAATATAAAACTTATGGCACTTTCTGCTCCATTGGTTGAATTGCTTGGGACAATTGCGATAATCGTTTTATGTGGATATGGTGCTTATCAAGTAATAGAAGGGAATCTCACAACTGGAAAACTCGTTGCATTTTTCTTCTATATTGGGACAATATCAGGGCCAATAAAGGCGATTACAAAGGCAAATCTTATTATACAACAGGCAATTTCTTCTGGTATCCATATATTTGAGATAATTGATGACAGAGACTTTATAAGGGAAAAAAAAGGAGCAATGTCCATTGAAATAAAGGAGGGTAGAATAAAAATTGAAAATCTCTCCTTTGCCTATGATACAGATATTATCCTTTCTGATATAAATCTTGAAATAAAGCCTGGTGAAACTATTGGTATTGTTGGACAATCTGGCTCCGGAAAAACAACCCTTGCAAACCTTATTGTCAGACTCTATGAGCCAACTAGTGGAGAGATTACTATCGATGGATACAATATCTCTGAATTTACTATTTCTTCGTTAAGGCAACAGATAGGCTTTGTTCCACAGGAGCCTGTTCTATTTTCTGGAACAATAAAGGAAAACATTGGATATGGGATGTCTTTATTTTCCGATGAACAAATAAAGGAAGCTTCAAAACTTGCTCATTGTCACGATTTTATCATGAGCCTTCCTGATAAATATGATACAGATGTTGGAGAATATGGTTTAAAACTTTCTTCAGGACAAAAGCAGAGGATAGCAATAGCAAGGGCATTGATTCTTGAACCAAAAATCTTCATTTTAGATGAGGCAACATCAAACTTAGACTATGAATCAGAAAGAGCAATTGTCTCTGCGATTTCAGAGATTAGCTCTCTTGGAACAACGATGCTGGTAATCGCTCACAGGTTTTCTACATTGATCCATTCAGATAGGATTATTGCAATTGATAGAGGAAGGATCATCAAAGAAGGGGCTTATGAAGAATTAATTGAAAAAGATGGTCTTCCCCTATATGAAAAATTATACAAATCTTAAGCTAGCCCAGCCTTTATGATATCGTGGATATGAACAACACCAATAGGTTTATTTTCGTTATCTGGAATTATAAGGGATGTGATAAAAAAATCTTCCATTTTCTTTAAAGCATCGATTGCGAGGGTGTTTTCATCGATTGTCTTTGGAAACTTTGTCATAGCATCACAGATTTTGATGGAAAATATGTTCTCGTTCTTTTCAATGAGCCTTCTTAGGTCTCCGTCCGTGATTACTCCAACAAGGATTCCTGCATTATCAACGACAGTTGTAATACCAAGCCTTTTCCTTGTCATCTCAAGAACAGCCTCCTTCATAAAAAGATCCATTCGGACAATTGGAATATCATCCCCTTTATGCATGATATGAGAGACCTTTAAGACAAGCCTTTTTCCTAATGTTCCTGCTGGATGTAAAACTGCAAAGTCATCCTGGGTGAATCCTTTTTTCTCTAAAACGCAGATAGCTAAGGCATCGCCCATTGCCATAGCGGATGTCGTTGATGAGCTTGGGATAAAACCAAAGGAACAAGCTTCCCTTTTGATCCCTACATCGATAAAAACATCCGAATTCTTTGCAAGTGTTGAGTTTCTGTTTCCACATAGGCTGATAAGTTTTATATTAAGCCTCTTTATACTTGGAATAAGCCTGTTTATTTCCTCTGTTTCCCCGGAATTCGAGATAACAATAAAAATATCATCCTTTAACAATACACCGATATCACCATGGAGACCTTCTGTTGGGTGAAGAAAAAATGCAGGTGTCCCTGTTGATGATAGGGTTGATGCAATCTTATTTGCAATTATCCCAGATTTCCCAACTCCACTTACAATAACCCTTCCTTTGCAGTTTAAAATTAGATTTACAGCATCCTCAAAGCCTTTGTCCAATCTTGAAATAAGAGAAAGGACTGCTTCCCCTTCTATCTTCAATATCTCTTTTGCCCTTTCAATCATCTTTGAATTATAGCAAGGTTCCTCTTTGCATCAGGATGTTCTGGGTTAATCCTTAGCGCTTCTTTAAGTGATGATATAGCTTTGTCTTTCATCCCTTGCTTGAAATAAACAATACCAAGGTCAGAATAACAGTCTGCATAATTTGGGTTGATCTCTAATGCTTTTTTAAAACAAGCTTCTCCTTCATCTAGCATCTCTAATACAGTATATGTTCTTCCGAGCTCCCTGTAAAGCTCTGGATCGTTCTTCTTTATCTCTACTGCCTTTTTGTATTCCAGTAATGCTTTTTTTGGCTTTTGAATTATGTTGTAAAATGAACCCCTTTCTTGATATGCCTTTCCATATTCATCGATCATCATCGCAACCCTCCAATCTTTTATCTGTCCTTCTTTTTTTCTTAAGAAAAACCTCGGAATGTTTTTGTCAAGATAATCCTCTATGTCTATATTATCCTTAACTATTCTAAAGACAAAACCTTCTGGAATAAGGAAGAAACTCTGTGGTGCCCATCCTTTAAAATCAAGATAGATTGGTGTATTCGGATTACCTAAAACAAGGCTTTCAAATCTTTTTTTTAGGATGCTGTCAAGCTCATATAAAGGTCTATCTCTAGATAGCGATTTATCAATGTTTAAATATGGTTTATCATCAAGGAGGCGTTTTAGTACCCAATCTTGATGAAAATACGGGTAGAGTGCAGGAAAAATATCTTTTCTCCTTTCTTCAACATACATGAGATACCACAATGGAAAAATATTGTAATCCATTGTATATAACGAAACTGAATCTTTTTTTAAAGAATTCATTAAATTAATAGTGTGGTCATAGATAGCATAATAATTCCTTCTGTTGCAGAAGTCATAGTTAAGAATAACGGGAAAAATTGGAAGAAGAAGGAATGCAGGTTTTAATACTTTTGGTACTAAAGAGATACTGTATCCTATGAAAATACTAATAAAAAGAAAAGATGGGATGTAGTAGTCGGCTATATTTGGGATATTATAGCCGATTGCCATATAGATATTAAAAATCATAACTAAGATAGAAAATATGGAAAAAACTAGATTTTTCTTAAAAAGTAAAAAAATGCCAATTGGAAAGAAAATAAGGATGAATGAAAATTGAGAGATAAACAAAGGAAAAACTTTATCTTTCAAATAAACGATAACATCTTTAAGTGATGGTAATGAGAAAAGCCCTGTATATCCAAAGCCAGTAATATGAAGTTTAAAACCTAAAAAGTCTGAAGGGGCATTCCAGTTTAATGGTGGATTACAACTTGCCCTTATTGGAAGATAGAACCATAAAAGAAGGGGTAAGAGAAATAAAAAGATGGAAGATGAAAGAAAGAAGAAAGAAGACCGTGGTTGTAATTTAATCATTTTTGACTTTTGACTTTTGACTTTTGATTTTTGATTTTTTACTAATGTGATAAGGATAAAGAATATTACTGCGGGGACAAGGAATATCGTTTGGGTATGATGAGCAAACGAAAGGCCAAGGAAAAAACTAAACAATAAGTATCTTTTTTTAAATAGAAGGAGTGTAAGAAAGCTAAAGAAAAAGGCGTTTAAGGTATACTTTTCTGCAATTACTGCTTGTTCCCAAAATCTTTGAGAAAAGGCAAGGACTAAGGAAGCAACTATTGACGAGACGATTCTAGTAGATAATGAATGATGGGAAATAAGCATTAAGGCGATAAAATAAACCATCATTGCACAGAGTGAAGCAAAGATTGCTGAGAGAAAGTTCATCCTATAGGCAATATTTCCAATAGGAATAAGGCTTGCCCATAATTTTCCAAAGATCATATAAAATGGATATCCTGTTGGGTGGCAAATCCCCAGTATCCAACTTGCACTTGTCATATCGCCCGAATCATAAAGACCAACGGATGGTGTAAGGGTTATTAGGTAGATAATAAGAGATACAAAAAATACAAAAATACCCATTTAAGTAATTATATCATATTTTGGATATCATAAAAACTAGTTAGTTTTTAGGGATTATCCGTTTCAGAGATAAGCTTTACATAATGAAGACTGCGAGAGCAATGAGGGTCAAAAGAAAGGACTTTTTTAAACCAAAAAAGTGCCTCCTCTTTTCTTCCTTGAGAGATAAGGATCTGCCCAATGTTCGTATGTGCATCCCTTAAATACGGCTCCCATTTAATGGCATTTTTGTATGCATAAATAGCTTCATTCTTTCTGTCGTTTTTATTTGCTACTCCATCGAGATAATATGCACCGCCAAGGAAATTCCATGCAATACTATCGTTTGGAAATAGCCTGGTTGCTTTTTCTGCAAAAAAAACAGCTTCCTTGGTATCTTTTGGATCCGGTGTTTGCCTTGCCATTGTAAGGTATGTATTCAGAAGACCATCATAATACTCCTTATACCAAGGATTAAATCTTATTGCCATTTTATAGACAGAAATTGCATCTACTAGTCTTAATTCTCTTTCCAAAGCCCTTGCTTTTTTAAATTTCATATCAGCCTGGTACATATTTATAACAAAGAGTGTTCCAATAATTACTGAAATGGAAGAAATTATAAATATAGGCCATTTAAAGAAAGATTTGATCTTTATCAAACTAGGCTTTTTTTCTTCAAAAGCAAGGGCACCAAGCCCAAGTATTGCCCAGAACATAGAGTTAATTGACGGTATTGCCCACGAAAAAAGATTATTTATATGGTTTGAAAGCCAGGCACCACCAATTGCCATAAGAAAAACTTTTTTTTCATTACTTAGTTTCCCTAATGTTTTTATAAGAAATATAAAGAATGTAATATGAATAAATAAGTAAGTAATAAGTCCAACAAAGCCTGTTGTTGATGTAATTTGCAGTATGTCATTATGGGCATTCTGGTTTCTTGAATATTGTCCTTCTGCCTCAACATGTTTTAATGTTCTATATTTTGGATAGACGCTCATCATTGTATCCGGTCCTATTCCAAGTATCGGATAATCTTTTATTATTTTAAGACAGGCTTTCCAGATGTGGAGTCTTATTCCAGCAGTTGTAAACCCACTTCCTCCTCCAAATCCTTCCTCTGTTTTTGAAACGACAAATAGATCCCTTGCTATGCTTTTAAGAACCGCATCTTTTTGTCCACCAATAAACCCAAAGTAGAGAAAAGCAATAAGAAATAAAAAGGCTCCGAGATAAAAAATTTTCCTACATTCCTTTATTTTTGAGAGAAGAAAAAGAAATAAAAAGGAGCCTCCGGATACTCCCATTATTGTTGACCTCTGTCTAACATTAAAAAATGTTATAAAAAAGAAAGCAATCAGCAAAACCAAACTTGCTGCCAAGAAATATTTTGTAAATAAAGGTAGTTTTTTCTTCTTTTTTTCCTTCTTTTCTATAAATGTCAAAATCAAAAAATAAAGGACGAAGAAAAATATAATCATTCCATAGTGGGCAAACCATCCATAATTTCCAAAAGTTGAACTGCCAATCTGGGCTACTTCCCATTGGATGAAGTCATAGCCTCTCATCTGGGCAAAATAATAAGTCCCACAGAGAATTGAGGTAAGAATAAATATTTTTATAAGTCCTATGCTTGTGTCAATTAAGGGAAGAAAAAAATAAAATAATATCGTATAAAGACATAAAACAAAAAATCCACCCGTCCATCCCCATGCTATCTCTATCTCTTGTCTTGGTGGAAAGAATAGGATAAGAAGATTTGCGAGGACAAAGGATGTAAGTATTCTAATATAAAATGTTTTTGTCCATATACTTTTTTCTTTGTCTATGAAGTTTGCTATTGCAAAAAAAAGGATAGTATAAGAAATTAGTGTAATTAATCCTTCCTGAGATTTGTATTCGCCAAATATGCTTTGGGTGTGTGATGTTGATGTAAAAGACGATATGATATTTGCCCCAAGAAATAGAATAATCGGAAGAAAAAGTGGTGTTTTTTTAAATTCCAATTTTTCATAAAAAATAACCTTTAAAACCCAAAGATAGAGGATAAGAAGAGAGAATAAATACAATATAACAATCTTGCTTGTGCCAAATAGGTCAGAAACCCTTAGATCAAAATAAAGGGGTACAAGAAGAAGGGTAAGAGAAAGGAGTAGCTTCATAAGGGAATCAATAAAGGTCATTAAAACTTAATTGTAATTGAGCCTTGAAGCAGTCTTTCTAATGTAGCTGGGACCTGGGCAAAATCAGCTTGGAGCCAGTTTGTTATTCTTATTCCGCCGCCAAGTGTTGCACCACTTAATTCTCCTTCCAAAGAATAATATCCCGCACGGAGGCATAATATTTTCAAATACCAAAATTCAGCACCAATTCTAAATTCGGGTTTACTTTTTGAAATAAGATGGTGGCTTATTGCTCCTGTTAAGATAAGTTCTTCTATTCTATACGAGCCACCAATTTGGACAAACCTAGGAAGTTCGTCCTTCCAGATAGTGGAACCAACATTCTGGATTGATACACCAAATTTTATGTTATTCTTAGACTCATAAAGTACCCCAAGATCAACTGCGCATGTATAGCCTTTGTCTGGACTTATCATTCTATGTATTCCTTTAATTGTCCCACCAATAGAAAGATTATTTCTTACCCTTCTTCCATAAGAAAATCCTACCATAAGGTCATAGTATTCAACAGTTCCTAAAACTCTGAACCCAAACTCCTTATCTTCTTCTGTTCTTAACATCTCTGGTGCATGGAAATACAGAACACAGAAACCAATCCCAGAGTTTTTATTTTTTTGGCCATATCCAATGTATTCATAGCCGCAATCCATGATTCCCTCGCTTCCCATAAGAAGGAGTTCCTTATTTTTGATATTGACTAGTCCAGCAGGGTTATAATGAAGAGTTGACACATCATCGGCGAGTCCAACAAAACTACCACTAATTCCAGCAACTCTTGCAGAGGTTATAAACTTAAGAAAATCTGCTCCAGTATCTACCCTTGCAAATGAAATACTCGAAAAAAGCAATATGATTAAAAAATGTCTCATATTTTTATTTTATCAAAATAAAATTAAGATAGCAAGTAAAAAATACCTTGTAGCCTACCCATAGGTCTGTAGAGGCAAGTCCTGCCTAGGTTTTCTACACTAAATTCAAATTTAGCTAAGAAAGATATATGAATAAGTTCCAGTGGGTAAGATTTGACAACATGTAAGTAAAATATTACAATTAATACGATTTATGAAGGCAGTTATTTCCGGACTTTTACTCTCTGAACTTGAAGACATACTTTCTGGTTTTGAAGAAAAAGAAGGTTTTTTTATAAAGGATGATACCATCTTTGTTTTCAGGCATGGAAAGAATAAAACCATTCCTCCCCATATGATAAACCACAAGACAAATATCTCTTATCTTAAGAACCTTAATGTTGAGTATATTATCTCAATAAATTCTGTTGGCTCTTTAAAAGAAAAAATTACGCCTGATGATTTTCTTATTCCAGATGACTATATAAGCCTATGGGATATTCCGACATTTTATGATAAAAAGATAGTTCATGTTATTCCATCATTGGATGGAAATGTCCGAAAAATAATTTTGGAAAAAGCTAAATCTTCTGGAATAGAACCTATTGATGGGGGTGTTTATGTTCAGACAAGGGGCCCTAGATTTGAAACAAAGGCAGAAATAAGGTTTTTAAAGACAATCGGTGATGTTGTTGGAATGACAATGGCAAGTGAGGCAACAATTGCAAATGAACTAGATATTCCTTATGCATCACTTTGCCTTGTTGATAATTGGGCAAATGGAATAAAAGAAGAACCCCTTTCCCTCGAGAAAATAAAGGAAACTCAAAAGAAAAAGCTTAGTAGTTTAAAAAAATTCCTTTCTGGTATTCTACTTGGTTGAAAATTATCGTTCCAATTCCTTAAGATTTACTCCGCATTATTTTCGCTAAAATCTTGATATTGCAGGGACTTAAAAAATTTTTTGCACTATATTTTTATCCTATCACTATATGTTTTTGTTTGATTGGCTTATCCTTTATTCCAAGCCTTTTGTATACCTCTTGTTGTTCAGCCTCTGCTTCTGTAGGTAATCTTAAGTGAT
>DNCM01000004.1 GCA_003498085.1 bacterium | reverse complement strand
CTATCTCCCTTTCCCTTTTTTTTCCTTCATTTTCTCGCCTTTACCCTTTTCTCTAATTTTCTCTCCTTTTCCTTTCTATCTCCCTTTCTCCCATTTCCCCTCATCTTCTCCCTTTTTCCCATTTCCCCCTTTTCTCCCATTTTCTTAATTTTCCCCCTTTTCCCTTTTTCTCCTATCTCCTATCTTCCTCTTCTTCTTTTTTTAATGACTCAACCAAGGCACCTTCGCGAATGGCGTCGGTGACCATTTTTTCCAGAAGATGAATAAACCTGTCATTCATACAATCCATAATACTAACACAACATTGATCAGCGAAAACAGTAGGCTCGAACAAACATTCTCCTTGACATTTTCTATCCCAACAACAGAGATTAATGTCTTCTCCGTCTGGCGCATCTATTGTTTGAAATTGTTCTTTATTAGGATTTCGTTTACACTTCTTACTATTCATTTCATCCAACGTCGCCTCGCGACAAAGGGAACAGGGTTTAGGATCACTATAACAGCATTGAGAATTTACTCCACCATCAGAAACAATTTTTATTACCTTTCTTTCCCCTTCGATTATTTTACACATCTTTCCTTCTAAACAGCATTGCTTGGTTATGTCGTTGTAAAATTGCCTCTCCTCCTCTTTACATTGATCTTTAGGGGAATTCCAACACTCGCCTATTGGATTTTCTCGACACCGGGGCTGGCAAACTAAGGGATCGCCGGAATCGCAGCATTGTTTGGTTTTCTCATTGTAAAACTGATTTGGCTTATCACTTGTTTCACACTTACTCTTATCGGGCTCATCCCAACATTTACCCAACATCTGTTCTGCGATAGAACCACCCAAATTTTCTCCTAAACCAAAACCTAATCTTTGAGTCAAAAAGCTAATGGCTTTGGTTGGATATTCTCTAAGAATTTTATCAAAGGTTTCTTGAATTAATTCAACAGTACTGCTCGCCGCTTCATTTATTTTTTCGTCAAATTCATCTTTAACCACCAATGCTTGTTCTACTGCTTCATCTAACCGAGTCCAACGACCAATGGTATCAAAATAAGGCTGATTAAGCAAAGAATCATCTGGGAATTGGTCCATAATTGATTTAGCAGTCACCCATTCATTATCTAAAAGGGGTTGGGTGAGATATCTTTTAAGCAGTTCTAATGGCGTATGCAAAAGAAACTCTTGTAATTCTTGCCAATCTGTCACACTTAATCTTTTATAAAGAGGACAATGAGGACCGCCTAAACCACCCTTTTTGCCATCTTTGGGGCATGTTTTTTTTACATTACAACAATCAAAAGCAGCCTCAAATATTAATTTAATAATTTCTTTATTAGGCAAGCTTTCTTTTACATAATTTTCCATTTTTGTTTCTAAAAAAGTAGCAAATCTTTGGATATTTTCATCTTCAAGTTTTTTCCCTATTTCTTTTAAAAGATTGACTGGTGTCTTATCAAAAAGCCATTTTAGGAGTTTGTTTAAAATTTCTGGCCTTTCATTGGGCTTTAGTTTATCTCTAATTAAGGCAAAAAGAACTCGGTATTCAGGAGGATTAAGATAATAAATAAGGGCTTGATTAAGTCCAAAGAGGCTGGCTGGGTTTTGATCTAAGGCATAACAAGTAAGATACTGACTTTTATAACGCCAATCAATATCTTCATTAGCTAAAAGCATTTGAAGAGCCTGACCACTATTTGGCGCTTTTAGACTCTCAACTGAATAAGGAATATAAGCCCGAGGTCTTATTTCAAGATATTTTCCTTTCATAATAGCTGGAATAGTTGAAGTTGGAAAATCTTTTTCAAAATCTCTAATAATCTTTCGGCAAAGCTCTCCTTTTAAGAAATCATAAGGGGTATAGGCTAAAAATTCTTTTTTTGAAGTTTTATTCGCTTCTCTTAGAAGAGTTGGTTGACCTGGTTTAAAGGGTTTTAAAACACCTAAAGGCATATCAGTTAAGATGTCATAAAGGGTATTCCTTTCGGTGAGCCAGGAAACAAAGGTTATGGCGGCAGCCTGAATTCCATCAGGAAGTTCATTAAGATCGTTCAAGTCCTCCACTTCTTTCGCCAAATCATCCCATTCTTGTTGTGTAAAACCACGACTTAAAGCCACCTTTTTTATTTCTTTTTCCATAAACCGCTGTTTCCCCGCAGATAAAGAAACAATCACTTCTTCTGGTATCGTAATCTGCCCCTTAAAACCAACATATAACCATTGGTAAGCCGCCCTTTCTTTTTGTTTATTTTCCTTCTCGTTTATAAATTCATTATAACCAGCTTCGCCTGGCAGATAAGGATTGGCATCGGTCAATTTAATTTTATAAGGTTCTACTTGATAAACCTGTTCCATTGCATATCTAAAAATACTATAAGCTAAAGTTTTGCTTAAACGATCGCAAGCTTGACAGAAAATACTATCATCAGCTGTAATTTTCTGACATTCTTTACATCCTCCTCCTGTTGGTTCTTGACAATATCCTTTTACCTTATTATCTAAAAGTTGGCATTTAATTTCTAAAATTTCAGCAATTAAATTGCCTACAGTTCTTGTCCAACCACCTAAAGGATTCTGACAGATATACCAAATAAAAGGACAGGCATAGGCATAAATTTCTTTATTATCATCCGATAAGCCTTTCCAAAAATCTGACTCTTTATCTAAATAAGGCAAAAGACCCATTGTTTTTTTGGTGGTTTTCAAAGAGCTTGAATTACAGGTATTTTTTAATGGAGTTTGGTTCCCTGTTTTTACCATAAAGCCATTAGTATGGTCAGTAATTAAATCTCCGCAAATCACTTGTTTTGGAGTTCCTACAAGAAGGGCTTTAATATTGGTTATTTCGGGCCACAATAGTTCAGCAAGGCTTTTATCTAAAATTTTTTCCCATTCATCAGGTAGGTAGTCTATTAGTTTTGTCTTTAATGCTTTATTTATGTCGGGACCCAAGGCAGCATAAAGATCTAAATGCAATATCCCATAAGCGCTGCAAGCGTACTCGCACATCTTTTGTCTTACTTCTCTGGTCTTGCCCGCTGGAATCGTTATCACTTTTTTTATCAATCCCTTTCTTATAGTATACTTATATTCTTTATCTGGAAGAGTCTTGCATTTTTCTCGCCATTTTGTTATATCTTCTCCTATAAATGCCTTGCAGATATCTTTTAAAATCTGGTCAATATCTTTTTCCATCAACCCTGCTGTTTGGGACGGGAGCAAACCGCCAGCAGTGACTGTTAGGGTTTCTTTAAAATCCTTTTGTAAATTTTGGAGTTTTTCTGTATAAAATTTAAAAGGAATAACCATTTCATCTTCAACCCAGACCTTGGTATATTGAATTACGACATGTTTTGTTGTTTGATACAAAGCCATAAAGAGCTGTTGAGGCAAATTAGTGAAAGCAGTAAATATGCTCTGGCCAAAATTTTTAGCCCATCTCTTAAAATCAAAAAAACCAGCAACATCTTTATAATAAATTTCTGTGCCACCGCCTTTGCAATAACCGGTGCCAGCATCTGTGGTGGCCCAATTGCCGCCAATCTTCTCGCAGGCGTCTTGTTTAGGAGCATCCCTCGCTCCATCGCCACAATAAAAAAGCATAGCTTTAGGGCTTGAAATCCCAGTAGTATTTCCTTCGTTAATTTTGCCTATGGTTGTTTTAAGACATTTGTCTTGGTCGCGGTCAAAATAATAGTTAACAAAACTATTGCAACACTCTGATGGACTAAGATTTTCTACATTAGTTGAGCCTGGTAATTTAGCAACCAATTTCTCAGCTTTTTCATCTAATTCTTTTTCTAAATTCTCGGTAAATTTCTTTATCTTTGCCGGCATCTTTTCTTTTAAGAAGATAACAGCCTTTTGTAAAGAACTATCTATATGGTGGAAAAAACCGCCTAATTTTTTAGGTAAAAAACTAATAATCTCTTTGTCTAAAAACTTTTTTAAATCCGGAGATAAATCCTTAATATTAGTTACCAAAAGAAAGTTTAGAGGCTCTCTAAGGTATTCAATTAAGTCCTTATCTAAGAATGCTCGAGTTTCTTTGGCAAGAATTAGAGCTTTTAATTCTTTACTTAGATATTCCTGAATCTTGCTGGGTAAATGTTCTCTGACATCAACTAACAAAATATCCATTAAAAGCCGGGAAAGCCCTGTTGCCATTTTTTTTGCTTCTTTTTCACACTCCTTTTCGCATTGTTGATAAATAATAGGGTAATCATCTTTACATTTTTGAGCTGTATCAATAACCAAACCTTTTCTCTGACAACATTTTTTCATCTCATCTTCTTCTAAGCACTTGCTTTTAAATTTTTCTTCTCCTTTTGTTTTAACTCCTTTTCTTAATTTTGCTTCAAAAGCAGCGGCAAAATCATCGCTATGTTTAGCAAGTTCATCCTTCAAAAAAATCGCTAATCCTTCTTTAAACGCTTGCTCAATAATATT
>DNCM01000192.1 GCA_003498085.1 bacterium | reverse complement strand
TAAGTTGGGGAAGTTCTGTAAAACCAATAAAAAATTAGCTTTTATGAAGGGTTTTTGATACAATCTATAGATTGTCATAAATTAATCAGACTTAAAGGTAGCGAAATATAGGTACTTACTGTTTCACTTCAGATGGGTAAATAGTTACGAATTTTGATGTAAATCTTTGATTTTCAAAAGGTTACAAAAAATTTATGGATATCTATTGTCCTTGGGTTTTTACAAACAGAAATTCGTTGTTTTCCAATCCTTGTGCTGATTTTAGATTTTTAAGCTTAAAACCAAGTTTTTTATGACAAAATCTAAAAACTTCACAAACAGTAGCAAATTCATATGGCAATCCTCCAAGCCAATCTTTGAGGTCTGTGTAAAATCCCATCCCCCGGCTTGTTTTGTCATAGTTCTTAACATATTCAAAAGGATTCTTCAGCCGGATGACTTGAGGAATAATCGTATACCTTATAATATGAGTAAGTTCCATTATCCTTTTTACAATCATAGGAGATTTATTGTACCGTTTTTTTACCTTAAGCCAATATCTAGAGCCTTTTCTCTCTAATCGTTTGTTGTATAACGCGATGTAGAAAAGGCCACCAGGTTTAACTAATGAACCTGCCCTCTCTATTGCCTTCCACATATTACCTGTATGGTGCAAAACACCCCAAGAATATACAATATCTGCTGGCTCAAGCTTTGAAACGAAAGCTTCATTCAAGATATCACCCTCCATAACTTCCCAATTTTTAGGATTTCCTTTCATTCCCCAAAGCCTCTGACAACACCTTACAGAAAAAGGGTCTATATCAAAACTTATTATTTTTGATGCTCCTAATTCATATGCCGCCAATGAAAAAAGGCCACTTCCACAGCCAATATCCAAAGAGTAAAGACCTTCTAAAGTTGGTAATTCAAGAAACTCCAAAAGGGACCTCTTTGCCTGCTCAACCCTCTCTTGTGAAAAATACCTCTCAAGAAATTCTTCCCAATTCTTACCAAAAGGAAATCTATCCATATTGTTTCATCAAGATGCTAATTTTACGATCTTATCCTTTAGCTGTGCAATAAAATTCTTGTAAAGTAAGATGTCTTCTTTTGTAAAGAAAAATAGTTCTTTTGGGTTTCTCTTTGAAAGATGCCAGAAGATATAGATAGCAATGAAACCTGACAAGGCTTGGTTAATGAGTGTAGCCAATGCCGCACCAATAATTCCATACCGTGGAATCAAGAAGATAAGAACTAAGATATTTACTACTGCCAAAGAAAAAGAGATATAAGTTGCCAATAAGAATTTTCTGTATCTTATTATCAAACTACCTAAATTCACTGCTAGAGAGAAAAATACCGTCCCTGGAACGAGGATAATTAAAGGTAAAACTACAGGAAAGAATGCCTTACCTGCAAATATCAAGACAAAGAATTTTGCCCCCAAGGCAAGTATTATGACAGAGATGATTGTCCAAAACAAGGTATGACGACAAACCAGGGCAGTCAGTCTTCCTGCCTCTTTTTCATCGGCAGAGGCTGCCTTAGGCCAGAGGACTGTGGATGTTGCTTGAGGGATAAGATATAACACCTCAGAGATAGCAATAGCAACAGAGAAAAATCCCACCTCCCTTACCCCCAAATAATAATTTAGAAGGAATATATTTGCCCTACTGCGAAGGAAGGTAGTAATACCTCCTATATGTAGCTTTACTCCATCTATTAAGGTCTCTTTTACGAGCTCAGGATGAATTTGCCAGTCTTCTTTCTTTGTAATTCGTGCCACAAGATATATACTTACAATTGCCGCTCCGGATATAGCAATACCTCCTCCAATGATTGCACCCCATACCCCTAATCTTAAAATAAGGACCAATAAAACGATAAGAAAACAACCACCTATTCTCCAGATAAGCCAAACTATGTTATAATTATGGATATTGTAAGAGCCTTGTAATATACTACAGAAATAGTAGATGAGCATAATAGCTGGGGTGAGCAACATCGTGATGGCTAAATATATCCCCCTTACCCCAGGGTAAAGTTGCTCTCTGGCAAGAATGAAGGTTAGCCAGAATATAAGTATAGCTAAACCACCTAATACTCCTGCAAATAATAAAGAATTGGCAGCAAAGTTGCCTAATCTGTATTTTCCTCTTCCAATATGATGTAGATAGGGGAGAGCAAGTGAAAGCCAAAACAGGGTATAGAATAGCTCTGGATAAAGAAATACCAGGGTAACAACGCCTTTCCCCTCTGGGCCTAAAACTCTGGCATTTATCATACCCCAAATAGTAAGACAAAAAACCCCTATAACCTGTGCTCCAAATGTTCCTAAACTCCATTTTGCAAGGCTCATTTTTTATTTATAAATCTTGGGACGAATATACAATTTTAGACGAATATGGATATAAAATTTTGTAAACATATACTTAAACCAAGTAAATATTCGGAGAATAAAGAAAAATACCTTGTCAAATGGATTTAAAGGAGAGAGAAGATTTATAAACTTATCAATCTGGGCTTTCTCTAAGGAGAAGCGGGTTATGTTCATTGAATATAAGTGCTTTCTTTTCCAATCAATAACATAATCAGGAGGAAATAATTCCTTGTAGGTAGAAGACATTAACCAAACTGCATTATTAATAATCTCAAACTGTAGATCAAGATTTTTACTACAAGATGCCGCATAGCCTTCTTCCATCCTTCTCCAGCACATTAGGGGTTCTGGAATAAAGCATGCTCCATATTTAAGGGCAATAACCTGGGCGATAAATCCATCAACAAAAGAATGTAATTTTGTGACGAGGATGTTTCCCCCAGCCTCTATAAAAGCCTCTTTGCGGTATATAGTCGTGCCACCATGTATCCAGCTACCAAACTTTCGCAAATTAAAAACTACTTTTTGAGGAGAAAAAAAACATTCATTCTCTGAAACAACAGGGGTCCACATAATCCCTTTCTCTTTTCCATATTCATCGATGAGTAGCATAATAGTAGAGCACAACCCAGCCTCTGGATATCTTGATAGTAGATTCATAGATTTTTCAAAAAAGCCTGGAAGGATCTTATCATCTGATGAAAAATAGATATAATTTCCTTTTACAGTTTCAAGCAATTTTTCCACCTGCTTTGCCACGTAAAATAGACCCATATTTTTTTCATTCCTTATCAAATGAACAATAGTGTCTTTTTCAACAAATTCTTGGATAATCTCAATACTATTATCCGTTGAACCATCATCAATAAGAATAACCTCTATTGGTCTATATGATTGGTTTAATATAGCCGTAAGTACCTCACCAATATATTCTGCGTGGTTATAATTAGACATTATGACCGAAAGTTTATCTTCCATCATAATATAAAATCATCCTTCTCTAAGATAATCCCAACCCTTATTCCCATTCTTGTGACAAAATACTCTTTAGTAAAATTCCCAAAATCGCCAACTATAGAATATAATTCCAAATATTTATTTTTAAATATTATGTTTTTTGCAGAAAAGAAGTCTGGTTTCATTTTTTACGGCAGCCAAGCCCTATTAAATAATGAGCCATTGGTAAAAAGCCTGTATGAATAACCTCATCATTTGCCCCAAACATAAAAACATGAACAAAATACTGTCTCATTTCATACTCAAGTCTTTCCCATGAATAAATGTTAACATGCCCTGCTTTTGTCACAGGAGACGCATGTTGCTGTGAAGTAATATTAGGTGTTCCAATAATTGCGATTCCATAAGGAGTAAGAAAGTTTACTATTTTATGAAAAAACAAAGATACATTTTTAGGTAATATATGTTCTATCACATCAAAACTTACAATTATAAATATTACACTATCACTACCAAAGTTTTTTCTTGCTGTCTCTATTGCGTCTCTGTCCATATCAACACCTGTATAGCTTTTGGCAAACTCAGATAAAATTGGAACACCGATTCCCTCACTGCACCCAAGCTCAAGAATTCGTCTATCTTTTGCTCCTATTTTTGCAGAAAATTTGTATCTCGAAAGAACAAATACTAACCGCTTAGGATCATTATAAAGATTGTATGACCAATGTTGTCCCAGGGTCATTTTTTCTTTCTAAGTAAATTCCTAACACTGTTCCGAATCTCTTTTTCTGTATCTTTCTATATATCTCTATAATTTTTTGCTATAATTTTAATACATTTTGATATAGATGTAAAGGTAATTTGTTTTTCTGATAACAATCTTTTGGGAATCATACTTGTATTTTTTGGGCGTTTAGCTTCACTTGCAATCTCATCTAGTGATATTCTTTGTATCTGTTTGGATTCAATACCCATTGCTTTTGCCATCTCCAATGCCAAGTCATACCTTAACCATACTTCCGGAGAGCATACATTGATAATTTTTGTGGTACCTTTTGCTTGAAGATAAGCAACAGCATTAATTACATCTGAAATAAGCATGGGAGAAAAAATCTGGTTAAAGGCAGCTTTAACAATTCCTCCACTTGCTAAAATGCTTGCCATTTCATCAAGAAGTGAATTGTCTCCCTTCTTTAGTGAAAAAACCTTGCCTAATCGCACAACCAAATAATTATCTTTAGCAATGTCTTTAATCCTTGCCTCAACCTCTGCCTTCTGCCTTCCATATTCTGTAATGGGATTGGTCAGAGCGTCATCTTCATAATTTCCTTTTTCACCATCAAATACATAATCGCTTGAGAAAAAAATAGGTTTAATACCCTCGCTAACAAGCTGCTTAATAAGTTCCAATGTTCCATCTACATTTACCTTTCTAGTTAGCTCCTTTTCTTTTTCACATCTTTCAATCTTAGGAATGGCAGCAAGAATTAGTGCTTCTTTGTGTCCTTTCTCTGTTAATTTTAAGGGGGCGATATTTGGAGAAAGCAAATCCACATAAAAAATATTATAGCCATCTAACTTTCGTGCGGTACCAACGCAATCTGGATGAATATTACGATAAGTAAATAGGAAAGCAGAGCCAAGAAAACCACTTGCACCAATTATAACGGTTTTGGGAGGAGTTTTATATAATTTTAGGCGATTATAAACCATTTGGCACTAAATTATGGGTGTTAGGTTTTTTAATTTCAATATATCTGAGAAATCACATTTATAAAGGTTAATAAAGGTTAAAATATATCTTATCCTCCTCAGGACCTTCAAACTTATGTAGATAATATATACTCTTTACATCTTTTTTCTTATCTTTAAAATATTTATACAATTTATAGCTTATAAACCTTGAAGTTCCAATCATTAAATTACATTCTTTTCCTTCATCAATATTTAAAACTTCTGAAATATTGATGAAGATCAGCGGTGGGAGAATAGTATAGAATATTTCTCATGCCTAATATTGGATTATCATCATATTCTTGATATAATTTTGTTATTTTTTCTTGAATTTCATTTTCAAAGTAAAATTCAATCTTTTGCTTCTTCAAAAGACGAAATTTAGAAGGTAACTGTAAAAAATTTTCTTGAGATATCTTTTTAAAATCATACCTAAACTCATCAACAAGTTTGGAATTAACATCTAAAATGTCAACCTTTCTAAGCAGACTAAACCGTACCAGCTGGTCAATATATAGTTTCAGTTCCTGGTCATCAAATCCATTTCTTAGAATATAGTTATGAAGTGCCTGAGAAGCAACATTATGGACTAAACGGGAATATTTTAAAATTCCAATGGCGCGACATGTAGCAAGACTATTTTTATATTCTTCCTTAGCATACTCATCCATCCATTCTTTTGAAGTGATAAATTCTTCAAGTATCTCCCTTTTATCATGGAGTTCCCTATCTACCTCCCTGACCAGTCCAGTATACAACAATTTTAAATCCTCTTGGAAATTCACTAAGTTGTGACAATCTTTTATAAATTCAAACACAGATAACCCAAGACATCTTATTAAACCTTCAAGTTCTACAAAATAATGGTCGTTATAAAATAATTCCACACTAAGCTGGAATGATTTACAATAAAGATAGTTTTCAAATGACATTATATCTGTCTCAATTACCATCTCTCCAATTTCTGCAGATGAATAGAAAGAGTTTCCAAACCGGTAAAAACCAAAACAACGAGGTAAAATCCTAAACTTAGTTTTTATTCCAAATTTTTTTCGTGAAACATCTGTTTCCAATTCTGTACCTCTCAAGAGTAACAACGGATACATTTGTATTCTATCAACCCCTACTTCTATGAGCGTACGGATTGTATTAAGATGTGCTTCAATATTGTCACCTGGAAGATTAAGTATTACCTCTGAAAACGCCCTCTCTCCTTTGCTATGCGCACGATCTACAATCTTGGTAATATCTTCTTTTGAAATGTTTATTCGTTTGATATTTTTTAACACATTTTTATCTGTTGATTGAACCGATATTCCTACTCTTATCGCACCATTAACCAAATCTGCGCAATGCAAAATTCTATCAAAGAATCTTTTACCCGTTGAAACACTAATTTCTTTAGGCCAACTATATTTTTTTTGAATATAGTTGATAACTTCACACGCCTTTATGTTATCCGGATACATACCAAAGTTGTCATCTCCTAAATATAATACTGGATTGTTTTTTACCCTTTTGGCTATATACTCTAATTCTTGCTGAAAACGCTCAACACTTAAAACACCTAACTTATTATGATATGCTATCCCCCCACTACAGAATGTGCATGAAAATGGACACCCTCGTTTAAATAATAGAAGTGGAGCATATCCCTCTTCAAAAAATCTATCTAAGATACCTGAAAGATATGGGGATGGGAAAGCATCAAGACATTTAATCTTAGGACTTGGTTCCGTAAATACACATTTTCCGTTGAATAAATAATGACAGCCCTTTATTGCCACTTCTGCTTCTTTGAGTTTAGAAGAATCAAAATTGTAAGTATATAAAACTTTCAGTAACTCACTAAATGAAATTTCTCCTTCTTTGTATATATAAAAGTCAATTAGGTTGTATATCTTTAAGAATTCAACCTGCCTATGTATTTGATCAGGGTAATTTGACCCCCCAAAAATGACAATTATATTTGGATTAATAAGTTTTGCTCTTTTAACATGTTCATAAGATAGGTAGAAATTCCAAATGTAATTTGAAAATCCAAGAATCTGTGGTGGATTGGCAATAATGGCATCTGCTAACTTTTCTGGTGACTTAAAGAGCTCAATAGAAATTTTATCTCCAAATATCTTTTTTGCAAAGCTTGCTACACAACCTACTCCGTATGGAAATGTTTTAACATTATGACCTTGATGGTTTAGGTCGGCTAAGAAAACTCTGACAAGATTTTTTTCCATTATCTTTTTATTTCTCCTATGGAACTCAGTAAAAAATTCATCTTTTTTGGAGATAATTTTTCTAAATCTTTTTTAAGGTTAATAAATCCGTCGTCAGAAAGGGTATCAAAAAATTTGTAACTTGACCAAACTATCTTCAATTTATTATGCGGATTTAGATATTTTTCACTACCGAAGACTTCTAACAGTTTCTTTTTATACCCATCCGGTATAACTTCTTGACGGAAGAAATAAGGTGTGTCTATTTCAGAATGTATCCGATAAAAGTATTTTGATAGAAAGTTTTCATTCTTGCGTGGATGTTGCTGGGTTTCATTTATAATTTTTTTTAGTGCATTACGAAAAAATGTTGTTTCTCCTATTCCAGTCCATATATATGGGAAATCATCTTGAAAGTCATAGAGTAATAAAAATTGGCGATGGTTCATAAATGAAAAAACTTCGGAAAGGCTGCCTTGCCAAGGTAGATCAACTCTATCTTTATACCGCCAGCCAAAAGTTCTTTGTCCATCAATAATAATTTTGCCACCATTAGAATGATATAAATCAATTAACAACGGTATTGTTGGCGCGTCCCACATAAGATAATCTGTTTTAAACACCAAAACGAAATTGTATTTACGCAAACTAGTCTTAATCTGCTGGACACCAGCAAATAATGTATGAAAAAAAGAAATCCATGCTATTTCTCTTTCAACAGGCATTGGGCCTACAGGTATAACATATGAATTTAAAATATTTTTTTCGTCAAACGATGGCAAAATGTTTAAATAGACATTATTGCCTAATATCCCTTCTAATTCTTCATAAGTAAAATCCTTCTCCTGTTTGCCAATTCTTGTTTTCTCTCCTAAATTTACATGTCTTAATGTCAAATATAAATCATAATCTTCTATCCCTAGTACATGTGGAAGAAGAGATACAATAAATTTTGCTTCTCTGTAAGTACCAAATATTAAGATTGCTATCCTATATTTTTCTGTATTCATCTGTTGCTCCTTTGAAGAATCTTTCGAATGTATCAACAATATATTTCAACATATGTTTATTTATTCCAGGATATAATCCA
>DNCM01000016.1 GCA_003498085.1 bacterium | reverse complement strand
TTTACTTTCTATAAGCCTGATTATATCGTCTGTTATAAATCCATGGCCAAAATCAGCGACCATAACTAAGTCATACTTTTGCAACTGAGGGGTTAAATATTCCAAAATTTCTTCTTCAAGATACTTTTTTATCTTATCGTTGTTCATATAGCATACCTCAAATATCTTTTGGTTTAAGTATTGGTTTACAAACCTTCTTTTTATAATGGTTGGACCATCATCCCTATAGAAAAATTTATAAGTTATATTTGGTTTAAGCTTGTCTAATATAAAATCTTCCCTTGTATCATCATTACCCAATAGTGTTATTAGGTGTACATTTTTACACACAGAGGCAGTATGATTAGCGATAGCAAATGTTCCACCTGCAAAGACCTCCTTCGATAGATACCGAGAAACTACCAAATGATCTTTTGCAGATTTTCCCATCGATTCGCAATAATGATATTCATCAATAATACCATCTCCAATTATTAGGACACTTAAATTTTTTGTGTTTTCTATCATATCTATTATTTGAAAGATATTATATTTACAAGAAAGTCTATTTAGATATCTTCTTGTTTCTTGTGGATAGACATCAAGAAACTGGTTTATAATATGGGTTGAACTTATTGTTGTTCCACTTGTAAAATGGACCTTACATCCTGCAATCTTTATAGCATCCTCTTTATATTTTAATATGGCAGAAATTTCTTCTGGTCTATCTTTATAATCTTTACCCTTTGCAAATATATCTGGTTTTATCACTTTTAAACATTCGAAAGGAGGATTGTCATCAACAAGACAAACATAGTCAACATATTCAATTGAAGCAACATTCTCTGCCCTTAAACCTTCATCAAAAATAGGTCTTGATGGACCCCTTTTGACATCTTTGTTTTTTATTACAGAGGCAATCAAAATATCGCCTTGATTTTTTGCAAGTCTAAGGTGGGTTATTACCCCGGGATGGATGACATCGAATATCCCAAGTGAAAGAACAGTTTTTTTTCCTTCTTTTTTTAGTTTTTCCACTATATCAATTACCTCATCAATCGTTTTAATTTTATTGTTCATCATTCCTTAAAAAATATTTGTTTAATAATTCTGTCGATGAAAAAACTATATCATAAGTATAACACATTTTGCCACCAATTTCAAATAAAGCTTTTTGCTCTTGTTGTAGCCTTCCCGTCTCATCCCCCTTTTCATACTCACTTCCCTTTACATAGATATCTGGCTTTAATAATTTTATGGTTTCAGTTGCCGTTGGCCATTTATTTATAGCGACAAAATTTACACATTCTAAAGCAGCAATAGATTCTGTCCTTAAGGTCTCATTAAACACAGGACGACTTTCTCCTTTGCCAACATAGATATCAGGGGTCACAGTTACAACAAGAATGTCACCCATTTTCTTTGCAGATTGAAAATGTTTGATATGACCAGGATGCATAAGGTCAAAACATCCATGGCAAAGGACTATTTTCTTTCCTTTTGATTTCAAGTTTTCTATCTTTTTTGCCAATCTATCAAGCCCATATATCTTCATTCAAGTTTTTCCTTAAACAATAAGAATGTTGTTTATTCCTTTAATAAAGATTTTACATACTTTCCTATACTTAAACAAGCTGTAAGGCCTGGAGATTCAATACCAATTAAATTGATAAACTTAGGGAATCCAATCTCCTCTTTAATGATAAAATCATCCGCAAATTTTGGTCTTATACCTGCCATATCACAAGATAAGTCATCAAGCTCTATAAATGGAAGAAACCTTTTTGTTTTTTCGTAAAATTCTATCCTGTGTGATTCATTGACACTATAATCTGCATCTTCCACATAGAAAGCATTTGGTCCAAGTTTAAGACCTCCTTGTAAATCTTGAACTGTATGGATTCCCAATCCATCATTATCGGGTGTAGGATAGATTAGATGATGAATAAGTTTAGATTTATTACCTGCTACCTTGAAATATTCACCCTTACAGTAGCGAAGGTCATAATTAAATCCAAGCATCTTTGCTATTTTACCAGAAGAAAGCCCTGCGCTGTTTATAACAATATTGGCAAGAAAAGAAAAGATAGAGCCATCACTATCTCTTACATCAATTCTATACCCATTTTCTTCTTTCAATATTCCTATCACCTCACAATTATAGGCGAAGATAGCCCCTTTTTCTTTTGCCAAAAATTCAAGACATTTCATTAGTTGATGAGTATCCACAATACCTGTAGAAGGAGAATATAGAGCAGAAATTGCTTGGATATTTGGTTCCATCCTTTTTATTTCTTCTTTTGATAATAATCTTAAGTCTTCTACCCCATTCCTTTGTCCATTTTTAAGGAGCCTCTCTAATTCTTTAGCCTCATCATCATTACAGGCTACAATAAGCTTGCCAATACGGTTATAGGGGATATTGTATCTCTCGCAAAATTGATAGATGAGGTTTTTCCCTTCTATACAAAGTCTTGCTTTTAAAGAGCCGTTTTTATAATATATTCCCGAATGGATAACCTCACTATTTCTACTACTTCCTTCGTATCCAAATGATGGATGTCTCTCAATAACTATGATATTTCTTTTATTATTTGCCAACATACTGGCACATGAAAGTCCTATAACCCCTGCTCCAATAATAACAATATCTATTTCTTCCACAATATTTCTAATCTTTCAATCATTTCATTTTTAAAGGCTATTTTGCTAAGATTAAGTTCACTGCTTCATATAGATTATCAGTAATAAAGTCTGGTTCGTATTGCCAATTTTCTTTATTTTCCAACATCTTTTTTCCATATCCTGTAAGAACAAGGATCGTCTTACATCCTATTCTTTTTCCAGCTTCTATATCCTGGATTCTATCACCTATCATTATGCAATTTTTAAGATCAAGATTGAAATTGTGCGCAGCTTTTTCAAGCATTCCAGGTTCTGGTTTACGGCAAAAACATCCATTATCTGGATGATGTGGACAATAGTATATAGCATCAAGGTATGCACCTTCATTTGCTAACTTTTCTTTCATCAATGAATTTATCTCTTCCATCGTATCTTCACTATATAGCCCTTTTCCTATACCTGCTTGATTTGAAATCATAATCGCCAGCACATTATTTTCATTTAATAATCTGATTGCCTTCCCTACATTTGGAAGTAATCTAAAGTCCTCCTTTTTCTTGACATAGTCATAAAGTTCTTCGTTTATTACACCATCACGGTCTATAAATACACAGGAAGGTTTCATAATTAATTAACGGGATATATTGATAGGATAACCGCAAATCATATTACGAAAACTTTTTTAAATCCATTTTTTATAAAACCAAATATAATAATCAAATTATATCACAAAGCTTTTGGAATCTCAAGGACTTGAATTAACATACCTCTCTACAGAAAAATTGCGAGAAAGATTTACAAGTTGTAGAGAATATTGTAAAATCAACTAAGGTGCGCCATTAGAATACTTGTCTTTGAAAGAAGCTTAAATCAAAGGGATAAGTATGTTTATTAGTTGGAAATAACCAAAAAAGAAAGACTAAAACAAGAAAAAAACTAAAAAATAAAGACGAATTTTAATCTTTTGTTTTTTTACCAAGAATTACTGCCTTTTGGGTATGAACCTAAAATTTTTAAGTGAACACAAAGCTCTTCAAGTAAAGATAAAGCGGATTTTACCCTTTCCTCATCGATATGCCCTTCAAAATCAAGAAAAAAGATATATTCCCAAGGGTGCAGTCTCGATGGACGTGATTCTATCTTTGTAAGGTTAATCCCTGCCTTTGCGAAAGGGGCAAGCATGTCGTAAAGGACTCCAATCCTATCTTTCACGGAGAACATAATGGATGTTTTATCATTACCAGTTTGTTGCCCATATTCTTTTCCTATAACAAGAAACCTCGTTGTATTTGAAACAAAATCTTCTATACCCTCTTCTAGAATATTAAGTCCGTAAAGCGGGCCTGCCCAGCTACTTGCAATGGCAGATGCGTTTCTTTCGCAAGATGCCTTCTTTGCCGCTGATGCAGTAGAAGATGTCTCAATTAGCTCAACATCCTTTGGAATATTTTTTGTAATCCATTTTCTGCATTGGGCAAAAACCTGAGGATGGCTATAGATCTTCTTTATATCTTCAATTGAATTTTCAAGAGAGAGTAAAGAATGAGAAATATCAAGAAATATTTCATCACAGATATGAAGATTTGAATCAATAAACATATCTAAGGCATGGGTAACAACACCCTCTATCGAATTTTCAATAGGAACAACCCCGTAGTCTGCTCTATCCTTTTCTACATCATGAAATATATCGGAAAGTTCTGTTTCCTCAATAAAAGAAGCTTCTGAACCAAATCTTGCTTGTGATGCCTGGTGTGTAAATGTTCCACAGGGACCAAGGTATGCTATAACAGGCTCTTTTTGAAATTTGAGTGATAAAGAAAATATCTCTCTGTAAATTGTAGATAAAATCCCTTTTGGAATTATCTTACTCTTTCTTATAAGCCTTTCTAAGATTTGATTTTCCCTATCTGCATGTAGGACAGAAATATTTCTTTCCTTTTTTAAAAGGCCTATTTTTTTAGCTATTGATATTCTTTGTTCAAGAAGTTTCAACAGCCTATCATCGATGGAATCAATCTCTTTTCTTAATTTTTCTAATTCCATTTTTTATAAACTTCTCAATGGGTTTTATACCCATGCTTTTTAACCTGTGATTTATTGCCGCAACCTCCGCTATAACAGAAATATTCCTTCCTGGTGCAACAGGGATAGTGATCGTTGGAACATCAACATCATATATCTTTGTTGGTTTTTCATCAAGTCCAATACGCTCATATTCTTTGTTTGGGTTCCATAATTCAAGACTTAAAACAAGCTCGATTTCCTTTTTTTCACATATCGCAGAGTATCCAAACATCTCCTTGATATCTATTATTCCAATACCTCTTATCTCCATAATGTTTACTGTACTTTTTGGCGCAGTCCCTATTAGTTTGTTTCCGATTCTTTTTATCAAAATACGATCATCTGCAACAAGCCTATGGCCCCTTTCAACAAGCTCCAAAGCACACTCAGATTTGCCAACAGAATGTTCTCCTATTAACAGAACACCAATACCATAAATATCAACAAGGGTTCCATAATGATCAATGGGCTCAGCAAGTTTTTCCTCAAGATATAAAGTTAGCCTTGTTATAAGTTTTCCTGTTGAAATAGGGGTTGAGATAACAGGAACGCTATGTCTATTTGAAAGGATAATAAGCTCTTTTGGTGGCGGAAAACCCCAATCAACGATAAAACAAGGGATTTCATATTTGAAAATATGTGATAGAACATCCCGTCTTTCTTCATCTGAAAGATCGCTAAGGTATGAGATCTCACCCCTCCCTAATATCTGGATCCTCTGCCAGCCAAAGTGTTTAAAATATTTCACCAAGGCAAGACCTGGTCTGTTAATATCAACCTGAGTTATCTTTCTGTCTGCTCCGTCTATTCCAGAAATAACCTTAAGCTCAAGATCTACCTCAAGCTCACTTACCAATTCACTAATAGTTATCTCAGTCATATCTTAGCACGGCCGAAGGGAGTTGAACCCTTAACCGTAAGATTCGAAGTCTTCCGCTCTATCCAATTGAGCTACGGCCGCATCGCATTGAAAAAACATCATATCGAAATGGCTTCTTTTCTGTAAGAGATGATATCAAAAACCGTTCTTCCAAGGAATAAAGCAGAAAACATCGAACCAAATATTCCAATGGATAAAACTACCGCAAAACCCCTAACAGGACCTGTCCCGAAGTGGAATAAAATAAATGCAGCGATTAGTGTTGTAAGATTTGAATCAAATATTGTCCAAAATGCCCTTTTAAACCCACTGTCGATAGCACCCCTAATAGATTTCCCTGCCCTAATTTCCTCTTTTATCCTTTCAAATATAAGTACATTTGCATCGATGGCCATACCAATAATCAAGATAAACCCTGCAATTCCAGGGAGGGTAAGGGTTGCTTTAAATGCTGAAAGGACACCCAAAATAACAGCCATATTATATGCAAGGCAAAGGATTGCAATAAAGCCGGAAAATTTATAGTAAATAGCCATGAACAAAGCAACAACAATGGCCCCAAAAAAACCAGCAATTAAACCCCTTTTTACAGCATCATGACCAAGACTTGCACCAACTGTCTTATTTTCTACAATATTAACAGGTGCAGGCAATGTCCCAGCCCGCAATACTATCGTTAGATCTGACGCCTCCTCCATTGTAAAATTCCCCTCAATTATCCCCATTCCATCCGGAATCCTTGTTCTTATCACAGGTGCTGACTTCACTTTTCCATCAAGGATTATGGCAAGCTTTTTATTAACATTCTCACCCGTTATCTTTGCAAATTTCCTTCCCCCAATTGAATCGAGGGAAAACGAAATACCAAGACCCATTCCAAGTCCCACTTGATCTGTTCTGGAAACCCATGCATCCGTTAAATACTCACCAGTCATCTCAGGCTCTTTTTTCACAAGGTAGTTATTTCCATCCTTATCCTTAAGAATTTCCCATCCTGGCTTTGGCCCCTTTTCCAAGGCAAGATTAAGACCATCATCATCGACAATCTTAAATTCCAATAAGGCAGTCTGACCAATTATTTTTTCTGCTCTCTTTGGGTCATCAAGCCCTGGAAGCTGAACAACTATTCTTTTATTTTCCCCCTGTCCCTCAAGATGAACAACAGGTTCTGCCACTCCGAAATCATCGACCCTATTCCTTATTACCTCAAGTGCCCTCTCTGCCGCATCCTTTGCTTTATCCTGCGAAAGGTCTTTTGTATCAGGAACAAGAACAAGATGCATCCCACCAATAAGGTCGAGACCAAACTTAATCTTTTTAATGTAAAGATAAGCAATTGAACAAAAAACAATAGCAAAAATAAGAATTATTTTCCATACCAGTTTTCTCTGCATAGAGAGATTATATCCTCTTTAGAAAATCCTGTCAATCGGTTTTTAAAAATCCAAATATATTGACCTTTTTGCAAAAGTAGAATATAATATGCCTGTGATGATCAGAGTTATTCCAGAACTATGCACAGGTTGTGGATTATGTATCCCTGCCTGCCCTTTGGGAGTTGTAGAATTAATCAGCAATGTTGCAGTTATAAAGGAAGGGTGCAACATCTGTTCTATTTGTGTCTCTATTTGTCCAGGTGAGGCAATAGAAATAGAAGATAAAAAAGAAAAAAGAAAAAATGGAAATAAGGGAGTTTGGGTATTTATTGAACAAGAAGATGGAAAAATAAAGAATGTTGGTATTGAGCTACTAGGCTGTGCAAGAAGACTTGCATCCCAATTAAATACAAATGTTACAGCCCTTGTTCTTGGAGAGAATGTCGATGATAATTTAGGAGATTTCTTTATTGCAAGGGGAGCGGATTCTGTTTTTATTATCTCATCTCCCTATCTTTCTTATTATTCAACTCTTTATTCAAGGGTATTGGCCGATATAGTTAAAGAAAAAAAGCCAGAAATCATACTCATCGGAGGAACTGCAATTGGAAGATCTCTAGCGCCAAGATTAGCTGCATCACTAAAAACGGGTTTAACTGCAGACTGTACAGAGCTTTTAATTGAGGATGGTGAATTTATCCAGATAAGACCAGCATTTGGGGGGAATATTATGGCAGAGATAGTAACAAGAACACTTCCAAAAATAGCAACGGTTAGGTCAAAGGTGATGAAACCACTTAAACCTCAGGAAAGAAAGGGAGAAATAATAAGGATTACACCTAATTTATCAGAAGATGACATTTGGGAAAAAAGGAAGGTTCTAAAAAAAGAGGTATTATTTGGAAGAAATATTGAGGATGCAGAAATTATTGTTTCATGTGGAAGGGGAATAAGAGATCCGAAGAATATTTCGTTGATAAAAGAACTTGCAGATTTACTTGGAGGAGCTGTTGGTGCATCTCGAGCAGTTGTTGATACAGGATGGATGACACATCCCCATCAGATTGGTCAGACGGGAAAAACAGTATGTCCAAAGTTATACATTGCCTGCGGAATATCAGGAGCAATACAGCACATTGTTGGGATGAAGAGCTCAGATACAATTGTTGCGATAAACAAAGATCCACATGCACCGATCTTTGATGTTGCAACTTATGGGATTGTTGGCGATTTGTTCGAAATAGTCCCTTTAATGATAAAAAAGATAAGAGAATATTAAGTAAAGGAGGGAAAGCAATGAGTATTTTAATCAAGGATGTTCTATTGGATGATGAAGAAGAAACAGATATTTATATAGAAGGAAATCAAATCAAAAAGATTGGACAAAGCCTTGATGTAGTGGCAGAAAAAACCATAGATGGGAAAGGTAAGTTTGCAATTCCTCCATTTATAAATGGACACACCCATTCCGCAATGACCCTTCTAAGGGGGTATGCAGATGACATGCCTTTAATGGAGTGGTTATCTGAGAAGATATGGCCGCTTGAGACAAAGATGACGGAAGAAGATATCTATTGGGGAGCAAAGCTTGCATGCTTAGAGATGATAAGATCAGGAATTACGGTATTCAACGATATGTATTGGCATTTCCATGGAACCTCTCGGGCAGTAGAGGAAATGGGAATAAGGGCACTTGTCTCTGCTGTTTTCATAGATTTTTTCGATAAGACAAAAGCAAATGAACAGATTGAGCTTAATGAAAGGCTGTTTGAAGAGACTAAATCATACTCTAACAGGATAACTTTTTGCCTTGGCCCACATTCAATCTATACAGTATCTGAAGAATCATTAAGATGGGTAAAAAATTTTTCCAATAGAAATGACGTATTCATACATATTCACATTTCTGAAACACAGAATGAACTGAAAGAATGTATAAAAAGGTATAGACTGCGCCCTATTGAATATCTGAAGAGAATAGGTTTTTTGTCGGATAAAATTATTGCTTGCCACTGTGTTTGGTTAGATCAGGAAGAGATGGAGATTTTAAAGAACTATAATATTCAATGTGTTTTTAATCCTATTTCAAACATGAAACTTTCTAGTGGAAAGATTTTTCCTTATCCTAGGCTTATTGAAAGGGGTATTGGAATCATCCTTGGAACGGATGGACCATCATCAAACAATAGCCTAAATATGTTTGAGACAATGAAAATAGCGTCCCTTTTAATAAAACATGATACAAAAGATCCGACATCTCTACCTGCAAAAGAGGTATTTAATCTAGCAACAAACAAAGCCTTTGGTATTAACACAGGAATAGAAGAGGGGAATCTTGCAGATATTGTCCTACTTGAACTAAATAGACCAGAACTTACCCCATCCCATAATGTCATCTCAAATATTGTCTATTCTGGAAATCCCTCTTGTGTCTCAACGGTTATCTGCGATGGGAAGATTTTAATGGAAGACGGATACATTGAAGGAGAGGATGAGATAATGGAAAGGGCAAAGGAACAAGCTCTGTCTTTGATAAGAAGATGAGGTAATGAAGGTTCTTGTTACAGGAGGATGTGGTTTTATTGGTTCACACCTGGTAGAGAGACTCATTGAGCTTGGAAATAATGTTGTTGCAATAGATAATCTAAGTGTTTCTGACTGCAATGTTTCTTCTCTAAAGAAGCTTAGTGCTTGTATTTATCCTTATGACATTTCCGATTATAACAGTATTTCCTCTCTATTTGATGGGGTAGACATGGTCTTTCACTTGGCTGCAATGAATAGGGCCCAAAGAAGCATTAAAAACCCACTTCTTGCAAACGCAAGCAACATCACAGGGACACTGAATGTTTTAGAAGCATCTTGTAAGGCCGGTGTTTCAAAATTCGTTAATATTTCAAGCTCATCAGTGTATGCTGGGGTGAGGGACAGACTTCTTTCTGAAGATATGCTACTTTCTCCTCCGCATCCATATGGTGTTGGAAAGCTTGCTGGTGAGCACTATGCAAGAATATACTGGGAATTATATAAATTACCAACAACAACCTTAAGATATTTTAGTGTCTATGGTCCAAGACAGCTTGGAGACATCGAAAATGCAGGAGTTATTGCAAAGTTTATCCATTGCGCCTTTTCTGGCAAACCACTTACTGTTTATGGAGATGGGGAACAAAAAAGAAACTTTACCTATGTCTCTGATGTCGTTGATATTACAATAAAGGCAGGACTAGTTAACAAAACAATCGGTAATATCATAAATGTTGCAAATTCAAGGGAGGTTTCTGTAAACTATCTTATAAGCATTATAAAGAAATTTATAAAAAGAGATATAGATGTTGAGTACCTTCCAAGGATACAAGGTGACCCAGAGAGAAATCCAGCGGATATAACAAAGGCAAAAGAAATCTTGGAGTTTTCTCCTAAGGTAGATTTTGAGGAAGGGATTCAAAAGACGATTGAATGGTATAAGGAAGAATGTATGTAATAATCATTGGTTGCGGAAGAGTTGGATCTGAGGTTGCTTTGCTTCTTTCAAGAGAGGGTCATAATGTTGTTGTAATAGATAAAAACCCCTCTTCTTTTTCAAAGCTTGGAACAGAATTCAATGGTGTAAGTATTGTAGGTTCAGGTTATGACCTAGAAGATCTTAAGGAGGCTGGAATCGAAAAGGCAGACGCAGTTTGTTGTGTCTCTGATAAGGATAATGTGAATATAATATCTGCCCAGGTTGCAAAGAAAATCTTTGGGATAAAGAAGGTTATCGCAAGGATATATGACCCAAAGAGAGAGGCAACATATGATGAACTTGGACTTGATGTTATTGGGGGAACAACCCTAATTGCAAGACTTATAAAAGAAAAGATAACGCATCCATATTTTGTTCACCACTTGTATTCTAAAGAAGATATAAGGTTAATTGAGATTGTTGTGGATGATGAGCTTTCAAAGATAAGTATAGAAAAGATAGAGAAAAGTAAGAAAATAAAAATAATTGCAATCATTGATGGAAATGGACAAATTATGAATAGATGGCAAGCCCTAAGTAAAGGTCAAGTTTTGCTTGGAATAGCAAAAGAAGAAGGATGAATATAATAATTGTTGGTGGAGGAAAGGTTGGGTTTCACCTTTCTCGTATGCTTGTAAAGGATGAGCACAGTATAGCTCTCATTGAAAAAAATAAACCTATATCCCAGGAGCTTGCTCAGGATCTTCCTAGTATTCTTGTCATCCATGGTGATGGTTGTGAGTCACGAACACTTAAGGATGCCCAAGCAGAAAATGCGGATGTTATTGTTGCAGCAACAGGTTCTGATGAAGACAATCTTGTCGTCTGTCAGCTTGCAAAGGAGATATTTAAAGTAAAAAGAACAATTGCAAGGGTTAATGATCCAAAGAATGAGCATATATTTAATGAGCTCGGCGTCGATGTTCCTGTTAATTCAACATCAATAATTGCAAGGATAATAGAAGAAGAAGCATCATTAGACGATTTTGTAGACCTTATGACCCTAAAAAAGGGTAAATTTGCAATCGTTAGGGTTGACCTCGAGGAAACATCGCCTGCAACAGGAAAATCGATGG
>DNCM01000103.1 GCA_003498085.1 bacterium | reverse complement strand
AGTTGGCATTCGGTGGCAGTTCTTCTTAAAAACATTGGTATTTTATATCGAGATATAGGCAAAAAAGGCATAGCCAAGCAATATCTACAAGAAAGCCATAAGCTTTTTCTCCAACTCAATCTCAAATCCGAAGCAAATGAAGTAAAACAACTTATCGACACCCTATAGTTCCAAGAGAATATTTTCGCACTTGGTATAGACATATCGACTATCCCTTTTCAAAAATCCAGTAAAAGAATCACAAGAAATTTCATCAAGAAAAATATTGGAAACAGAAGGATTGAGGTAAACTAGGATCATTCGAGGGCATAGTATAAAAATATAAAGATAAATAAAAGGATGCTTACCAATGCATTCATTGTAAAAAATGATTCATTGATCCGAGATAAATCCTTTATGATTAAATGTTGCCTTAAAAAAAGATAAGCAATAAGAACCATAAAGACCCAATAGAATATTCCAAATTTTAATAAAATTCCGAATAATACAAGAATAAAAAATGAGATAACATGAAGAATAAAAGATATCATGAGGGCTTTTTTTAGTCCAAATTTTGCTGGAATCGAATGTAGGTTTTGTTCTCTATCAAAGTCTATATCAAGTATTGCATAGATTATATCAAATCCAGCAACCCATAAGACAACAAAAATTGCCAATATCAAAATAGGAAGATTTAGGCTTAGATTTGTTGCCAAAAACCCTCCAATCGGTGCACAGGAAAGGCAGAGACCAAGATAAAAATGGGAAAGATATGTAAATCTTTTTGTAAACGGATAAGACCATAGTAAAAATAAAGCAATCGGCGAAAGGGAAAAACAAACAAGATTTAGCTTGTAAGCAGAAAAGAAAAAAAGGACAAGAGAGGCAAATAGAGCAAGGCTAGCCTCCTTTTTTGTTATACCTCCAGTAATAATTGGTCTATTTGCAGTTCTTGGGTTTTTTTTGTCGATCTCTACATCTATTATTCTATTAAAGAGCATTCCCCCTGTCCTTGCACCAACCATTGCCAGTGTCATCCAAAACCAGTAGTAAAAAGGCATAATCTGGTTATAACCCAGTATTCCTCCAATGTATACAAATGGAAGGGCAAAGATTGTATGTTCGAACTTTACAAGAGCAATAAAATAAAAAAGTTTTTGCATTAAATATCTCATATAGTTTATAATTATACAAATTTTTAAGAGATGAAGTTAATTATAACAGGGGGAGCAGGATTTTTAGGATATCACCTGGCAAATTGTCTATCCAGTAAATACGAAGAAATTGGTATTGTAGATATTGCGCCAATAGATCCCAATGAATATCCAAAAAATATAAGATATTTTCAGATAGATGTTCGTGATCTGTCTTCGTTGAAAAATGTATTTTCTGGCTACGATGTGGTTGTTCATGCTGCAGCAGCTTTGCCATTGTGGAAAAAAGAGGATATTATTACAATAACAGTTGACGGAACAAGAAATGTCCTTCTTGCCGCAATGGATGTTGGGATAAAGAGGGTAGTCTATGTTTCTTCAACAGCAGTCTATGGTGTTCCAGAAAAACATCCGATATATGAAGATGATCCACTTGTGGGAGTAGGACCATATGGCAGCGCAAAAATAGAGGCAGAAATGGTCTGTATGGAATTCAGAGAAAAAGGACTATGTGTTCCCATTGTTCGTCCAAAAACATTCATCGGATGTGCAAGACTGGGAATTTTTCAAGTATTGTATGACTGGGTAAGATCTGGAAAGAGGATTCCTATCATAGGAAATGGAAAGAATAGATATCAGCTTCTTGAGGTGGAAGATCTGGTTGATGCAATCTATCTTCTTTTGACACAAGAAGAAGAAAAAGTGCAAGACATGTTCAATGTTGGAGCAAAAGATTTTGGGACTGTAATGGAGGATCTAACTAGTTTGTGTGAATTTGCTAAATCCGGTGCTCGGGCTATGCCAACACCCTCATGTGTCGTTAAACCCCTGCTTTGGTTATTCTGGACATTGCGGATCTCGCCTATTTACAAATGGGTTTACGGAACAGCAGATAAAGACTCATTTGTCTCTATTGAAAAGATAGAAAAAAGACTTTCTTGGTCTCCAAAGTATAGCAATAGCGATGCTTTGATAAGATCATATAAATGGTATCTCGAACATATAAGCGAAATACCCCTCTCTGGTGTTACCCATCGTGTTGCCTGGAAACAAGGGATACTAGGACTGTTTAAGAAATTCTTATAGTCAATTCCATAAATCTTATCTCATCTTTATATCCAATCCTACATCGAACTTTGTGTTTAAAGAAAAATCTAACTCTACACAATGAAACCTTTTTCTTATATAAAAATCAAGCCTTTTTTCTCCATCTTCTTCATAATGACCGGCTATTTTAAAGGAAATATCGTCTCTTGGCCTCAACAAAATAGATGGAACAACCTTTGTTTTTTCTTTTATTAGCCAAAGGATGTCCATTTTATATGTGGGTTTTTCAAACCCGATATTTATAAATGATTTAAGCCTATTATTTCTCCACCTTCCTTCTCCAGAGAAGCTTAAGGAATTTTTTGAAAGGCAAAGTAAGAATCCAATATCCTCGAGTTTTTTAAGAGATAAGTTATATCCTGTCTCAATCCTACCAATGCCTGTTTCAGAAATAAACTCAAGTCTTCTTTGACCTTTTTTTTCTTCAAGAGTTATATCTTGCTTTAAACTCTTAACCGGGAAAAACCTTAGGTTTGTTGATAAAATGAAGTAATTATCAGAATCTTTGCCTATAAAGTTTATTCTTGACGATAAGTTCAGTCTACTTGTCCATAACCTTCCTAATAAAAGCCTTGGGTTTACAGTGAAATCATCTTTTTTTCCAAGAAAATCAAAACCAAAAACAAATGGTCCAATTGGTCTTTCTGAGATAAAAAATTCTCCTTTTGGATAGAACTCCTTTTTCCATCTACCTCCATCATAAAACAGATTCTCTTCAAAGGCAATCCTTCCATAAGCCTTCTCTAGGACAAAATAACTTTTTGTCTCCTCTTTTATCTCTTTTTCGAAATAGTCATAGGAGACCATGTTGTCAGATTGCCTATCTATTTTAAGTGAGGCTATACCCCTCTTTTCATAGCCAGAAAGAAGCCATCTTTTACTACCATAATATGCCTTCCAACAAGGAATTTCAATACCACTGCCTAACCCCCTTTTTTGATAATAATCAAAGAGAAAACCAAGCCCTTCTTTTACATAATACTTTGTTCGAACAAAAAGACCGAGATTATGAGACCTTCCGATCTTTATACTATAAGGAGCCTCCCTTTCCTTAAGTGGCCAGGAATACCAAGGGAGAAAAAGAACAGGGACATCTTTTATTCTGAGTGCAATATTTGATGCTGAAACAGCCCTTGGACCAACAACTATTTTCTTCGTTGTAAGCTTATAATGAGGTTCTTTTTTATTGCAAGTTGAAAACCAACCGTCTTCTATTATCAATCTATCCTTTTTTCTTTCAATCTTTCTTCCAAAAAACCGAAATTTTTCTTTTGAAACATAACTTGATTCGATAAACATCGTCCCATCATCATTTATCCTCATATTCTCTCCTTCTATTGTTATATCTTCAAAAGTAATCTTTGTTTTTCCAAAAGTTTGTATCGTTTTGCTTGTATAACTTACCTTGTCTGTCGAAAAGGTGATGGTAGAAGACAGGCAGATATTAGAACAAGCTATGCAAAAATAAGAGAAAAAATAATATCTTAAATTTTGAAACTTATCCATATCTTTTATAGCTATTTTGGTTTTTGGTCAAAAGCTATTAGTTCATAGTAGTAATAGTATAGATAAAAAGAGCTTATTTTTACAAACTTATAGGAAGATTTCCACAACTTCCCAACTTTCGTCAAATCTAATTTACACCTTTAGTTTTTTTAGGTTATAATAAGATTGTAATTACAAAGATATAATCACCTTAATAATGAAGGAGGGTTGCAGTTAAAGATAAAGGTAAAGATAGCTAATCTAACAGATATATTCAAATTTGAAAAGGTTGAATCAATAATCAATACAGAGGCAGTGTTCTCTGTAGTTAGAAAAGACAGACTTTTTATGGAAAGGTTTGTTTTGACCTTGAAGGTGGGATGTTTTAGGCCATGAGATCCATAAGTATTTAATGTTATTGACTATCGTTTTTATTATCATTGGAATAGCAATCCTGGGTTTATGGTTATTTAGTGAACGGTGGCAGTTTTTGCAGTCTTCAACCAAGAAGATGATCCATGAAGCTAGTTTAAGGCGATTTCTTACTTTTTTGCATGGATATATCTACCTTCGATGGACTAAACAATATATTAAATTGCTATTAAGATTACTTCCTCTGGGAAGTCCACGATTCAAAAAATGGTTTTCTGACCGTTATCATGGCAAGGTACTTACCCATGAACAAGTTAAAGCCATCGTTAGTACTAACCGGAAAATTCCATGGCGGGATCTGGAACAGATAATTCCCTATCCTATAGCCAGAGGACTGGTGATCAATGGACCACCTGACATAGCCATCTATGAATGTGCCTGCCGCCATGCCAGGACTAATCCATGCCAACCTACTCAGGTATGTATGGTTATTGGTCAGCCCTTTGTAGATTTCACCATAGAACATAACCCAAGAAGCAGTCGTCGAATTAGTCAAGCTGAGGCACTAAAACTTTTACAAAAAGAATATGAACTCGGTCACCTTCACTCTGCCTGGTTCAAAGATGCTTGTTTTGGCCGTTTCTACGCTATCTGCAATTGCTGTAAATGTTGCTGTGGTGGAATCGAGGCGATGACAAAGTATGATATGCCGATGATGGCTCCTTCAGGCTATATAGCCCGGGTGGATAAAAAGCTTTGTACTACCTGCAGTATCTGTGTAGAAGCTTGCCCATTCAATGCCCTATCTATAGACGAGACAGTCATCATAGACTGGGATAAGTGCATGGGATGTGGTGTATGTACAGGGAAATGCCTCAACCAAGCTATGTCATTGGTACGCGACGAAGGAAAGGGACTACCATTTGATATACGCCTTCTTGGAGATTGAAAGTGTTTACTTCTTATTTTTCTACCCTAGGGAGGATGACAGGGAGTATCTTGGTGGCAATGGAGAACTTCATAGGCACAGCTCCTATTACCTCACAGTCAGTACGCACTAAGACGTGCCTCTCTGCTTCTATCTTTATCTCTCTTGCTTTGAAGTATTCTATATCCTCAAACTCTGGATGTTGGCGGAAGAGAATGCCAAAAGTATATCTAATGGTATCCAGCATCGACCGTTTCTTAAAGATACAGATATCAAGCCAACCATCATCTAAGTTTGCCAAAGGGTGACACTAATCCCTGGTCCACAATAAGAGCTTATATTTCCAATCACCACCAGAAATCCCTTTCGTTTTATCGGCTGATCATCTATCTGAATGAACATTTTTGTAGGCTTCCAGGAAAAAAGCGATTTTATACCACATAATTACTCATAATTTAATTTTATAAAAGAATTAGCTCATCAGATATCAAAATTATGTAAGGTGATGACCGTCCATTGTGGAAGACAGTCGAAGAGATCGATAAAAGAACTATAGAGAAAACACAGGCTAAAAGGGACTTATCAAAGATAACCGTGTTAAGGATAGATGAGATCTCTGTTGGAAGAAGCCATAAATACTTCCATATAATTGAAGGAGCTAATGGTCCTTGAGTTCTATATGTGGGTGAAGGTAAAAAAGTAAGGATTTAAAGCCATTCTGGAAGTGGTTTGGAAGAGAAAGGGCAGAGAAAGTAACCCATGGAGTAATGGATATGGTTAAGGGGTTTATTAAGAGCTTCAAATACATTGTTCCTCTATAAAGATCATCTATAAGTAAGTTTTATGTAATCAGGTATCTTCTTAAATAATTCTAACTATATATCTTTATCAGAAAGGCTTAATCAAAAAGACTTAAAAAGATAACCAGGGGTTGATTCTATTTTACCCACTAAAATCCGTGATGAACCAAAAATCATTTTGTCTTGTGTACATAAATACCACCCCAATCAGGAGGTGGTGGAGAGACGATATAGTCCTGACACCTCATAAAATACATCCTCGCAATACCATCGTACATAATTGAAGAGAATACAGTGGATGCCTCCTTGAATTTCCTTTCTTTATAAAGTAAAAGTCCTTTATTATAAACATCAAGCATCATCTCCTTACCTTCACTTATTTTATTTCTAAACCCAATTGGTTCATATATCACAATAGGTCTCGTCTTTCCTTTGACAATAATAAGATCTATTTCTCTGCATATAATTTCATCATTTATCTTTTCGTAGGTCGGACTGCCTATGATGATCTGAGCATCATATACCCTTGTCATTCCTTCAAGTCTGGATGCCAGATTTACCTCATCGCCTATAACCGTATAATTTGTCTGAATGTCTGAGCCAATATTTCCAACAACCATTTCTCCTGTGTTTATTCCAATCCCAATATCAATCTCCTCTTTACCCCTTGCCTTCCATTCCTCCCTAAGTCTATCTAGCTCTCTTATCATCTCCATGCCTGTTAGAACCGCCCTTTTTGCATGGTCTTCCTGTGTAATTGGTGCTCCAAATACTACCATTATTGCATCCCCAATGTATTTATCAAGTGTTCCTTTATATTTAAATATAACATCATTCATTGCGGTAAAGTATTCATTAAGAAGGCTTACAGTATCCTCTGGAGAAAGTTTCTCTGAAATAGTTGTAAATCCACATATATCAGAAAATAAAACAGAAAGCTCCATCCTCTTCCCACCAAGGGAAAATGCATCTGGATTGGAAACGAGTACCTCAACAACATCAGGGCTTACATATCTTGAAAACATCTCTCTTATCTTTTTCTTCTCCCTCTCTTCTGTCGAATACCTATAAAGCCAGACAACAAGGAAGCTCCCTGTTATAGAAAAACTAGGAGAAATCATCTCAAGCCAGATTTTTTTTGTTTCAAAGAGAATAACGCAGAGAAGAAGCCATCCAAAAAGAATGGTGCTGAAAATAATACTTCCTCTTTTAAGAGAAGATACTGCCGAAATAAGTCCGATTAAAACTCCAACAGAAAAAACAAGTACAATGCTTAGCCAATCAGGTATCTTTGTAAGATAATGGTCATTTAGGATGTTATAGATGGCTGTTGCGTGGACTTCTACACCAGGATATACTGATGTATATGGGTTCGCTGTAATATCGAACAATCCTTCTGCTGATCCTCCAATGAGAACAATCTTATTTTCAAAATATTCTTTTGGGATTTTTTCAAAAAAAACTGTAGAAAATGACACATACCTTACAACCCCTCTCCCCCCCCAATAATAGATAGGCATTCTTCCATATTTATCTATTGGAATCTTCTTTTTATCGGAAAGAAGGATAAATTTTTCTGGAATAACTTTTATCTGATCAATTGGGACATTTAATGCTTGAATGATCGTTGCAAGCGCAAGAGAGAAAAAAAGCCTTTTTTCATAAACATTTTTTCCATCAATTGTAAACGTTCCAGAATAACTAGACAAAAGATGGTAATGTCGAACAACACCTTCTTCTTCATATTTATTATCATAACCCAAACAAGCCATCGCCTCTTGAATCCCTTTAATAGGGAGGGTAATTCTATCAGCTTTGTTGTCAACGAATTTTTCATTTTTATAAGGTATTGTGAATTTTCTTATAAATGAAAGGTCTTCTTTCTTTTTCCTTGAGATAGGCTCAAAAAAGAATGAATGGACAACATTCCCTCCCTTCCTTGTTTCTACAATAAGGCTTTCGTCAGAGGCTTTGTCTCTTGAATATTCTGGGAAAAATATATCAAATGCTACTGTCTTAACCTCTCCAGATAAAACATAATCAATTATTTTTGCATAATGACTTCTTGGCCAATCCTGCCATCTTCCAAGCTCATCTATGCTTTTATTGTCAATGTCGACAATAACAACATCTTCTATCGATGCAAGTTTTTTACTTCCTTTGAATTTAAACCTTGTATCTACTGATATATACTCAAAGCTTTCAAATAAAGGGAGTAATGAAAGAAGGAGAACTACTATACCAACAAGCAACCCAGCTATTATGCCAACAAGTATGTTTTTCATTTAAATACATCGTGGTTACTTAGGTTTTGTCTTAAGAAAGATCGAAACCTCTTTTTTCTTCAAACAAGCCGTATAGTTTCCAAAACCAGATGATTCTAGGAAGTAAACACAGACTTTCTTATTTCCTTCTTTTGGCGTAAGTTTTGCCTTTATTCTCTTTTTACCTCCATTAACCATCGTCCAACCAGCTTTACCAACAATGTCACCTGTAACTTTAACCCAATGTGGGTTTGAAGAAAAAAGCAAAATTTCTATATCTTGTGTCGCTGTCATGGTTGCCCCATTGTTTATTGAGACAAAAGGTTTCCCATTTTCTTCTAGAATAGAAAGGTTGTTCCCACCTGAATAATTTCCAACATATAGTTTTTCTCCAAGTAAAAGGGAAAATGTTGGTCCTCCGCATGGATAAGATGTTGGTGTTCCTTTTATATCTCCATCCTCATCCAGCTCATAAATATATAGATTGTTTCCACTTTGATTTTTTCCCACATAGAGCTTTTTTTTCTTCTTACAAAGGACAACAGAAACACTTGGTCCACCATAAGAATATGTTGTATATGTTTGTGGAATCCCATTATTATCAAGCTTAACAACAGATAAGTCATTATGAGAATTGTTTGCCATATATAGCCTTCTTTTTTCTATATCTAGTGCCAATGAGTATGTGAGGTTTCCCGAATTAAAGCTCCATCCACCGCCAGTTAAAGAACCATCGTTGTTTAAGCCACAGACGAATGGATTTACCCCGCCATAACTTCCAAAATATAGCTTGTTGTGAACAGGGTTTAATGCGATAGATGTTATATAGCCTACTGCAGTAAAAAAATGTGGCTGACCGATTGGATTGCCATCTTTATCAAGGCTATAAATACAGAGATCGTTTTCACCAGACATATTTCCAACATAAAGCTTCTTTCTTTCCGGATCAATTACAATTGAATATGCCCCCATTCCCTCTGATATTGCGACAGGTAATTTTGTTGGCGTACCTACAATTAAGCCATCTTCATCCAAGTTATAGATGTAAAGATAGCCATCCTGATTATTTCCAACATAAAGCTTATTTTCGAAAAACCCCATACACAAACAGTTTGTATCTGTTGGATAAATGATTGGTTCACCTTTAGGATATCCATTTTCGTCCAAATTTATAATAGAAATAGCCTGTGCAGATGTCCCGCCTAGGTATAACTTTTTCTTCTCCAGGTTCAATGCTTGTGTTAATGTATAGCCTGGACTTATTGTATAATGACTAACCTCAAGGAATGACATTGCTGGAAAAACAAGGAACAATAAAATAAATCTCTTCATCACTTTACTATTCTAACATACCATCAACAGAAATCGCACTAATTTCTGAAAATTCTCTTTTTATCAAATTTGATAACACCTTTCCCGGACCAATTTCAATGATAGTCTTTATTTTCTCATCTCTCATAAAACTCATTGTTTTCTCCCATTGAACTTTGGATGAGACCTGATCTATTAATCCTTGTCTTATTGAATTTGGATCATCTGTTGGCCTGCCGGTTGTATTTTGAACTATCTTTATCTTTGGCTTTTTCATTTCAAAGCTTTCAAGGAAATTGCCCAAATTTATCCCAATATCCCTCATTAATGATGAATGGAAACTACCTTGTGTTTTAAGCCTGATTGCTTTGCCACCAAGAGATTTGACAATTTCCTCTGCTCTCTTAAGATTACTTTTCTTCCCAGAGATAACTATCTGTGTCTTTGAGTTTATATTTGCAATCTCTACATCTGTTTCCTTGGAGATTTCTTCTATTTTTTCAATTGGTAGGCCAAGGCAGGCAGACATTCCACCATCTTCTTTCTCTGCAAATTCCTTCATAAGGGCTGCCCTTTTTTGAACTATCCTTAGATCTTCTAAGAAATTCAAAACATCAGCTGCAACAAGGGCAGAGTATTCGCCTAAAGAGTGCCCAGCAACATAAATTGGAAACTGAAAATTTTGTGGAAGGACTTTAAGATATGCAATACTTACAGTAAAAATTAAGGGTTGGGCATATTCTGTCTGTGAAATAAACTCAAGGGGGCCCTCAAAACAAAATCTAGCAACATTATAGCCTAATACAGAAGATGCCTCATCAAAAATATCCTTTGCATCTTTGTAGTTTTCATATATTTCTTTTCCCATTCCTACATACTGACTCCCTTGGCCAGGAAAAACCCATGCTATCCTTTCCATTAATGTCTATCGCTTACTTTTATTATGTCCTCTTCTATCTTTCTTGCTATATTGTGAGAGACAGAGGACAATGCGGCCTTTATGGCATTAGCAATTGCCTTTCTTTTGCTCCTCCCGTGGCAGATTATCGATATACCATTTATCCCAAGAAGTGGAGCTCCACCATACTCTGAATAGTCTATTTTTTTGTAAAGACTTTTGAATAGAGACTTTAAGAACAGAAGGCCTATTTTGCTCATCATATTTCCATTTTTGACATAGTCAATGATAAACTCAGAGACACCTTCACCAAATTTAAGGAGAGAATTTCCAACAAAGCCATCGCAAACAATAACATCTGCTTTTCCCTTTAATATGTCTCCTCCCTCGATGTTTCCACAGAAGTTAAGCTTTGAATTAGAAAATAGAGAAAAAGTACGATCGGTAAGCCTATTTCCCTTCCCCTCTTCCTCCCCAATATTTAGAATACCTATTCTTGGGTTTTCTATCCCAAAAACCTCCTCTGCATAAACCTTTCCCATAATGCCAAACTGGAATAGTTGGTTAGGCTTACAATCAACATTAGCACCAACATCGAGAAGGATACAGAAACCATTTTTTGTAGGGATAGGTGCTGCAATTGCAGGCCTCTCTATCCCTTTTAACCTTCCCAAAATGGTTACTCCAGCAATAAACGATGCCCCTGTATTTCCAGCAGAAACAACACAATCTGCTTTTTTTCTCTTTATCATACGGTATGCAACCATAATGGATGAATCTGGCTTTCTTCTTAAAGCGGGTATAGGAGATTCTCCCATATCTATTATGCTTGTACAAGGTTCAATCTCAATGGGAAAAGTGTCTCCTCTATGCCTGCGGATTTCTACTTTGAGTACATCGGGATAACCAATAAGGATTATCTTACAGGAAAGACCGGAACGAAGAACATCTATACACCCAGCAACAATCTCGGGTGGGGCATAGTCCCCACCCATTGCATCAACTGCAATCCTCAATCTTTTTTCTTTTCTTCAGGGGGAGGTCCCCCAAGCCTTCTTTGCATCTCTTCTTTTTTTCTTTCCTTTCTTTTTTCGCGAAACTCCTTTGTTACCTGAGAGATTATCAATTTATTATTGTAGAACCCACAGTTTGAGCATACTGTATGAGAAAGTCTTGGGTGTTTACATTGCGGACACAAAGAAATGCCTGGTAGGTTAAGCTTCCAATTAGCAAATCTTCTCGATGTCCTTGCCTGTGAAAATCTTCGCTTTGGATTAGCCACTTTTTTCCTCTGCTTTTGTAAATGCCTTAAGGACTTCTATAGGGATTGGGAAAACAATAGTTGATGTTTTCTCCGTTGAGATCTCAGATAAGGTTTGTAGGAATCTAAGCTGAATTGCCGTCGGTGTCCTTGCAATTGTCTCTGCAGCCTGAGTGAGTCTTTCTGCAGCCTGAAATTCACCATCTGCATGGATAATCTTTGCCCTTCTTTCTCTCTCTGCTTCCGCCTGTTTTGCCATTGCCCTTTTCATTGCCTCAGGTAATTCGACATCCTTTACCTCAACAACAGAGACCTTTACTCCCCAAGGATCGGTTTGGGAGTCAATTATATTCTGGAGTCTACGGTTTATTTCCTCTCTATTTGTGAGAAGATCGTCTAGCTCTGCCTGACCAAGAACACTTCTCAATGTTGTCTGGGCAATCTGGCTTGTTGCATAACCATAGTTCAAAACCTTTGTTATAGCATCATTTGGATTGACAACCCTAAAGTATGCAACTGCATTTACCCTTACTGTCACATTGTCTTTCGTAATAATCTCCTGTGGTGGAATGTCTAATGTAACAGTCCTTGTATCTACCTTCTGCCAGGACTCAATTATTGGAATGATAATGATAAGACCTGGACCCCTCTCGCCTACAAGCCTTCCCAATCTAAAGACTACAGCCCTCTCATATTCATTAAGGATTTTTATGGCAGACAACAAAAACAAGACTAATACTGCCAAAATCCCCCATGCACTGAATAAAATGTTCATTTTACACCTCCATTTTTTATATTTTTTTCTTCACTTTAAGGCAGAGCCCTTCAATTCCAATAACCTCTATTTCATCGCCCTCTTTAATTTCATCGTCACTTTTTATCTTCCAGAGCTCGCCATCTACAAAGACCGTTTTATCTCTTCCTGCTATTCCTTTCATTCCAATCATCCCTTTAGAGCCTGTATGAACTTTCCTAAATTGGGCCTTTAGTCCAAGGGAAATGAGTATAAAGAACAGTAAGATAGTTGAACCAACAACAGAAAGGACAAGAGTCTTTGAAATGGCAAGTTCTGGAGACACTCCTTGATCTATAAGCATAAATGAACCAAGAAGAAGGGATATACCTCCACCAATAGTAAAGATTCCCTGTGTCTGTGCTTTAATCTCTGCGATAAGCAAGATAAATCCCAAAATAATAAGCAAAAGGCCCACAAGGTTAATAGACAGATTTGAAAGACCAAAGAATGCCAAAAGGAGGAATATGGAACCCAAAACTGCACCAAGGCCAATACCAGGAGATGCAAACTCATAGATAAGCCCATATATACCAAGGATCAAAAAGATATAGGCAATGTTTGGCTCAGCCAATGCGTGTAAGAATTTCTCGCGGAAGCTCATCTTTATCTCAACTATTCTTTTATCCTTTGTCCTTAAAGTAATAACCTTTGTATCTCTCTTAACACTCCATCCATCAAGTTTTTTTATAAGTTCATTTACATCGTCTGCAATGATATCACAGATATTATTTTTAATTGCCTCTTCCTCTGTTATCGTTTTACTTTCTCTGACTGCCTTCTCTGCCCACTCAACATTTCTACCCCTTTCCTTTGCAATTCCTTTTATTTGGGCAACAAGGTCATTCAATATCTTCTCCTCTACCTTTTCTGGCATCCCTTCGCCCATTGCAACAGGATGTGCGGCACCCATATGGGTCGATGGTGCCATAGCAATAATATCCGAAGCAAGGCATATGAACACACCGGCAGATGCCGCCCGGGCCCCTTTTGGATAGATATATGTACAAACGGGTATTTTTGAATTTAAAAGATCCTTTACAATCTCATGTGTCGATGTAACAAGGCCGCCCGGGGTATCTATTTTCATAATGAGCAAAGAGAAATCCTCTTTCTCTAGTTTATTTATATTATTCTTAATAAATCTTGCTGTTATTGGGTTTATAACGCCACTTACCTCAATAATTCCAATACTACTCCCAAAACAAATAGAAAAATTTATTAGAAGAGAAAATAAAACTCCTATTATAAAATTCTGAGTCTTCATGTGAAATACTCCTTTATTTTTGAAAACCAGCCCATTGCTTCCCTGGCGGATGCTTTTTTTCCATAATGCTTTACCCCCCACACGACAAGACCAGCAGGGGTAGCATAGATTGGTGTATTAACGGCATCGGTCAGTCCAGCTATTCCCTTTGGTACACCGATTCTACAAGACATGCCAAGCATTTCTTTTGCAAGTTCAACAGCACCGTTGATCATTGAACCTCCGCCAATCAAAACGCATCCTGCATTTATTCTTGGTTTAAACCTTTCAAGCTCATTATTCAAAAGAGAAAATATCTCCTCCATCCGAGATTGAATTATCTCAGACAAGGCATGTCTTGGTACAGTCTCACTGATTTCGCCCAATGATGAAAAGCTAATTTCTTCATCAGATAAAACGAGGGAAGAAAGGCAACAACCCCTTTCTTTCTTTAGTTTTTCTGCTTCATCAATGGATGTCCTGATAATCTTAGAAATGTCAGATGTTACATTGGTTCCACCAATTGGGATAGAATATAAATGGTGAAGTGTGCCATCCAGGAATATACCCATATCCGTTGTCCCTCCTCCAACATCAATAAGACATACTCCAAGCCGCATTTCATCGTCGTATAACACAGCTAGGCTTGCCGCAAGAAGGGAAGCTACTGGTTTTCCGATTACACGATAGCCTGCCTTCTCAATACATTTTGTAAGATTTTGAATTGCTGTTGTTGCTGATGTTATGATATAAACATCCGCCTCAAGCCTATGGCCTGTCATTCCAACGGGATTTTCTATTCCATCGTGGTCATCGACATTGAATGACTGTGAAAGGGTATAAATTATCTCTCTTCCACTTGGGATATCGCCAGCCTTAGCAATTTCAATAACCCTATTAATATCAAATTTTGATATTTCCCTTTCTTTTTTTATTGATATTAATCCATGCTTTGTTACCCCTTTTATCGTCCCACCAGAGATTCCAACGATGACGGATTCTATCTTTTCACCCGACATGTATCTAGCTTGTTTCATTGCATCCTCAATAGCAGACACAGTTGTTTGTATGTTTGAAACCATCCCACGGGCAAGACCTAAACAGGGTTTTGTTCCTTCGCCAACAATCTCTATTTCACCGTTCTTTGTGAGGTTTCCAATACAAACACAAACCTTTGTTGTCCCAATATCTAACCCAACTATTGTCGACATAGAAAAATTATAAAATAATAAAATATATCAAGTCAATTATTACCATCTGTAACTACCCATATTCTTTTTGGCTAAATTTGAATTTTTTG
>DNCM01000044.1 GCA_003498085.1 bacterium | reverse complement strand
GTTCGAGTCCTCTTTCGCCCATATTAGGGTAGAGACATAGAAAAAGATAAACAAAAATAAAAATAGCTGAAGAAGACAAAGAAGACTCGAAGTCAGTTTAAAATTGGTTTATTCATTGAAATATGGGGTGGTGGTGTAGCCAGGTTCAACACATCAGACTGTCAATCTGAAGATCGCGGGTTCAAATCCCGTTCACCCCGTGTAAATTTAGGAACTTTGAATAAAGATAGGAATTTTAAAGATTCAAATTTGTTCGGGGAAAGAGAGGGATTTGAAGCCCGAGCAAAGCGAGGGCCGGGAACGAAAGATTTTGTTAGGCGAAAAGCGAGTAAGCAAGCTTTGAGCCTTAGAAAATCCGAAGTTCAAATCCCGTTCACCCCGTGTAAATTTAGGAACTTTGGGTAAAGTAGGAATTTTAAAGATTCAGATTTGTTTGGGGAAAGAGAGGGATTTGAAGCCCGAGTAAAGCGAGGGCCGGGAACGAAAGATTTTGTTAGGCGAAAAGCAGTGCGTTTGCGACCAAGTGGGAGCAATGCCGAAGCGTAGCGAAGGTAAGCACGCAAGCTTTGAGCCTTAGAAAATCCGAAGTTCAAATCCCGTTCACCCTGGATAGATTAGGAAATTTCCTAAAAAATATGCTTTTTCAAGAAAATATTCCAATGAAGGAATACACTTCCTTAAAAATAGGAGGAAGGGCGAGGTGGTTTTCATCTCCTAATAACAAAGAAGAACTAAAAAAAGTCTTATCATTTGCAACAACTATGGATATCCCTATTTTCATTCTTGGCAGTGGAACAAATACTTTGATTAAAGATGAGGGTGTTAAGGGAATGGTGATTAAGCTTGGTGGGGACTTTAAAAATGTAGAAATACAAAATCAGGAAGTAAAGGCTGGTGCAGGATGCTTGCTTTCTTCACTTATAACCCAAGTATCCGGTTTTTCACTTTCTGGAATAGAGACACTTTATGGAATCCCAGGCACAGTTGGTGGCGCTGTTTTTGGAAATGCAGGCTGTTTTGGAGTGCAGATTAGCGATTATGTCAAGGCTGTTACTGTAATGGGAAATGATGGTACAGAACAGATAGTAAAGGATGTAAATTTTTTCTATAGAGGAAGCAGTTTGAAAGACAAAATAATATTAGATGTTTTATTTTCATTAAAAAAAGATGTGAAATGGAGGATTGAGGAGAAGATAAATGAGGCATTGAAAAAAAGAAGCACGGCACAACCAGTCTCTGCAAAAACAGCGGGGTGTATATTCAAAAATCCAGAGGGAAAGTTTGCAGGAGAGCTTATTGAGAAAGCAGGATTTAAAGGAAGATCTGTTGGAGATGCTGTAATTTCTACAAAGCACGCAAATTTCATTGAAAATAGAGGGAGTGCAACATCAGAAGATGTTATTTCTTTAATAAACATGGTAAAAAGAAGGGTCTGGGAGCTTTATGGTGTTATGCTTTATGAGGAAATTGTGATAATTAATTAATACTGTGAAGCCTCTTATTTCCATAAAAAACCTCAATGTTTGGTACAAAACCAAAAAAGTCCTTAATGGTATAAGTTTTGATATAGAAGAGGGAAAAACGATCGGCCTTGTTGGTGAATCGGGTTGCGGAAAGACAACCATTGGTCTTTCAATAATGGGACTTTTACCAAAAGATGCAAAGGTTTATGGGACAATTGAATATAAAGAAAAAAATATTCTTTCTTTTTCACAATCAGAGCTTCAAAAGATAAGGGGTAGCAAAATAAGCATAATCTTTCAAGACCCAAAGTCATACCTTGATCCTTTATTTACGGTAGGAAATCAGATAAAAGAAACTATTCTAAGTCATCAAAAACTTTCAAAAAAAGAGGCAAATAATATGACAATTGAGCTTTTGAAAAAAGTTGGGATACCAAAACCAGAGATAAGGATGAATGAATATCCACACTCATTTTCTGGTGGAATGCTTCAGCGTGTGATGATTGCCCAAGCAATATCGTCAAATCCAGAGCTTTTGATCGCAGATGAGCCGACAACAGCCCTTGATGTAACAATACAGGCACAGATATTAAACCTCCTTCATGAGCTTAAGGATGAGATAGGTATGAGTATTTTGCTAATAACCCATAATTTTGGAATTATTGCTCAGATGTCAGACTATGTTGTTGTTATCTATGGAGGAGAGGTCTTTGAAATAGGGGAATCTATCGAGATATTTGATAACCCTTTTCATCCATATACAAAACTCCTTATCTCCTCTATATCAAAACAAATTGCATCCTTTGAAAATGGTATTTTTCCACGAGATGAACAAATCTCTGGATGCAAGTTTTATATAAGATGCAAAGAAAAAATTAAAGATTGCAAAAACATTCATCCAATTATGAGAGAAGTTAAAAGAGGACATTTTGTGATGTGTCACAGGATATGAAAAAGAAAAAAAGAAAAATATTAAAGAAAATAATACATATCTTTATCCCTATTTTCCTCCTTGCCATTGCTTTTTATTTTCGTATCGCCTATCTTTCTCATCTTAGGGTAAATGATACAGGTTTTTGGCATCCTCAACCAGGAACAGATATGCATACATACCATAACTTTGCAAAGGAAATTATTAATGGGGTATTTTCCCACAACGAACCATACTATTATGGTCCACTCTATTTTTATTTCCTTTCCCTGATTTATAGGGTCTTTGGAGAAAACCTTTATATTGCAAAATTTATCCAGATGATGCTTGGTGTATTTACATCACTTCTTATATTTCTCCTTGCAAAGAAGGTTTTTAATCAAGTAGTAGCATATATCTCTCTTGTTTTAGCCATTTTTTATGCAGGATTTTACATCCATGAAGGTGTTTTACTCATTGAGACCCTAGCAACATTTCTAAATACCAGTTTTGTTTTCTTTCTCCTTAGAACCCAAGAAAAACCATCTTATAAAAATTTTACATTTGCTGGAATCTTCCTAGGATTATCTGCCCTTTCTAGGGCAAATATCTTGTTATTCGTTCCATTTGTCTTAATTTGGAGGTTAGTAATTTCTAACTTAAGACTTCGTATTCTAGATTTAAAAAAATTTACCTTCTTCTGCTTGGTCGTTCTACTTACTATTTCTCCGGCAACTATTAGAAATTATCTTGTATCGGGCAAATTTGTTTTAATATCAACAAATGGCCCTGCCCTTTTTTGGATTGGAAATAATCCTTATGCAACCGGTGAATATAAGTATCCACCACCACATTACCAAAATATTGTTTTAGAGAGGGTAAAAAAAGAGGGCGATATAGTATATTTAAAAGAAGTTTTTTCTTTTTTTAAAGAAAAACCAAAGGATTTTATACTACTTCAGTTTAAAAAAGTCCTTCTTTTCTGGAGCTATTCTGATATTGATAACAATATCAATTCATCCATTCAAAGAAGTTACTCTCCCCTCCTTATACTTCCAATTTTTATCGGCTTTGGAACAATTGCACCACTTGTATTACTTGGTATTTTTGCATCCCTTAGTAAAAAAACATCTCTTCTTTCACTCTTTTTATTTTCTGGCATGTTATCCACTGTCGTTATGACTGTTTTAGGAAGATATAGGCTTTGCTTTGTTCCAATTATGATTATCTTTGCAGGATTTAGTTTATATTTCCTTTACAAAAATATAAAGAAGCCTACCTCCCTTGCTTTATCCATGATACTCCTTGTCTTCTTTACTATCTTTGTTTATTCCAATCTTATATACTCTAAAGCTTATCCGTTTATTCATTCCGAAGGATTCCATATTAAAGAAGATGATAGAATCATTATAAGGGACGATAGTGGTCTAGTTGGCTATGGAAAAAGTGAGTTAAATATAAAAAACACAACTATTAAAAAAGAACTTATAGTAAAAGAAGACCTTTCTTCTTATAAATCGGCGAGTGCTTCATTTAATTATGGAGCATCTTCTGATCCAGGTCTTCTTATGATTACAATAAATAAGAAAGAGAGTATCCTTATTAAGCCGATGATAACCTATGGGCTGATGGCATATTCTACTGTAAGATTTGACCCAAATATCCTTAAAAAAGGGAAAAATGAGATTGAGATAAAACAGGTAGAAGAAGGGAGTATAAGTATTGTGATCGATTATTCCTACAATTTTGGAAGGTCATATATAATTGAAAATGAGAAAGAAAAAAGGATAAAAGGGGAATATATGGTTTGGTTAAGCTTACAATGAATAAAGGGAAAGAATAGCTAAACTGTAACCTACCCATAAG
>DNCM01000151.1 GCA_003498085.1 bacterium | reverse complement strand
TGCTTATGATGATGGGTAGGCTAAATAGTTACTATCATTTTGATATAGTAACATCATCAAAGGAAATTTATTGACTTAAGAAGGATTTTATAGTATATTCAAAGATAAACAATCTTAATAGAGGGGTAATTTTAATGTTAGATAATGCAAATTTGAATGAGTTAATAGAAAAGTGTGGAAAACTGGGCAAAAAGAAGGTTAGAGAAATAATGAGTAGGAATGTTGTGACTATAAAAGAGGATAGTAAGTTCATTGAGTTTGTCACCAATATTGAAATGTATGATTATGTGGCATTTCCAGTAGTAGACGAAAAAGACGAGATAATCGGTATCGTCTCTCAGACAGATTTGCTTAAATTAATTTCATTTCATAGACATTATGGAACAACAATGCTAACGACAGATGTTTTTTTAGGCATACTGTCTATACGGGCAATAATGACTACTAAGCCAATAACTTTATCTCCTGATGACACGGTAGCAGATGCAGTTCAATTAATGGTCAAATATGGAATTCAGAATATCCCGGTTGTAGAAGAAAAGCGAGTTGTTGGGATGATGGTAAAAAAAGATATAATCAACCAAATTTTAAGTATAATTGGACTATAAAAATGAATCTATTTCTTGAACTAGGAATTATTTTAATATTAGTAAAGCTTCTAGGCGAATTATTTGAGCGACTAAAATTACCCTCTATTTTTGGTGAAATCTCCTTAGGAATAATACTTGGACCTGGATTGGGGATAATTATTATTACCTCAGATAATAATAGTCTTGCTACCTCTGGAAAAATAATTAAAATATTAGGAGAAATAGGAGCAGTATTTTTGTTATTCTCTATTGGTTTTACAAAAGTAGATTTTGAAAAGATTACTGTCTCTATAAGAAAGATTTTGTCTGTCTCAATTTTAGGAGCAATGTTTCCTTTTTTTGCAGGATTTATTGTTGGGTATATCTTCTCTATCTTTCCAGAAGCTCCAATCAAAGGGGCATTATTGCTTGGGACTGCTTTAGCTTCTACAAGTATTGGCGTAAGTGTGCGCACTTTGATTGACTTAAAATATATTGCAACTATAGCAGGAGCTACAGTGCTATTTGCTGCTGTTTTAGATAATTTTCTCAGTCTGGGAACGTTAGCTGTAGTTTCGGGGATTGTTCAGACAGGGACCATCTCTTTTCTTTCTATTGGGACAACCGTAGCCGAATTATTGGGATTTGTATTGTTGGTATATTTGGTTGGAAAATTCCTTTTTCCATTACTTGCGAAGTTGGCTGATAAAATGATAGTAGAAGAAGCTACATTTGGAATTATTGTAGGGGCTCTATTTATCTTTGCCTATATTACACATATATTTGGCTTAAGTATGATAATTGGAGCTTTTTTGTTTGGTGCATCTATATCGATAATTCCAAGACTAAGAACAGATGTAGTAGTCCATAAGGTTAGAGGTATAGCAGATGGATTTTTTGTGCCCTTCTTCTTTCTTAATATAGGACTTATGTTTGATTTTAATGCCATTGAAAACATAGGATTATTTGCACTTACACTTCTTTTGGCTTTGGTAGTAAGTCAAATTATAGGTGGTTTTCTTGGAGGGAAAGTTGGTGGTTTTGATACAAAAGATTCCTTTATCATCGGCACAGCGCTCATTCCAAGAAATGAACTTGCATTAATAGTTACTACCATTGGATTAGAGATAGGAATACTCGGAAGAGATGTTCTCTCTGCATTAGTATTAATAGCATTGATTACTACCATCATCACACCTTTATTACTGAAATTAATAATTAGAAAATAGTAGATAAGAAAACAAGCTAACTAAGCCACTCTATAATGTTTGAAATAGTCTATAAAAATCTTGACAAAAAACAAAGAAAAAAGTAAAATTTCCATTATGGAAGCACAGGCAACGGCAAAGTATTTAAGGATTTCTCCATCAAAGCTTATGCAAGTTATCCCTCTTATAAAGGGAAAGAGAGGAGATGTTGCCGAAAATATCTTGCAGATGACTCAAAAAAAGGCATCCTATCTTATCCATAAAACCCTTGCCTCTTGTTTTGCAAACCTCAGGATGAGATCCCCCCTTTCAGAGCTTAAGGACATAAGGATAAAAAATATCATGGTAGGGCCAGGGCCCACGATGAAAAGGACAATTCCAATATCAAGGGGAAGAGCAAATAGAATCTTAAAGAGAACAGCCCACCTTACGGTTCTAATCGAAAAGGTATAATGGAAAAGATTGCTGTTTTACTAATGGCAGTTGTTGGAATTTTATTAAGTGTTGAAATAGTGAACTATTCTTTTAAATATAAAAAAATGAGAATGAAAAAAGATATGGTTTCTTTAGTAATAATTTCTATTTCATTCGTTCTCTGGCTAATATCTATGATTATAATGATTCAAAGGTTTTACAAATGAGCATTACGATTTCCTTAAGGGTTTCTGATGGCATTGTATTGGTAGCTGATAGTCTTGCGACTGTGAGGGCAGTCCCTATTCCCCAGGAAGAATTTGTCAAATGTCCAGAATGCCTTGGGAAGATTCCATATTCAAGAATTATTGCTCCTCCATCGACAATGTTTGCAGTATCACAAACAGTAAATAAGCTATTCTGTCTTTTAGGTAGATTTGGCGTCCTTTCTTATGGGACAAGCTTTATTACAAAAAGAACAATACAGAGTCACATTCTTGAATTTGAAAGAAACTTACCAGAAAATTGTACAGTAGAGGAAATAGCCAAAAAGCTTGAGGTTTATATGAGAAGAGAGTTAACCGTAGAGGTTATTGACCTTGAACAGATAAAAGAAGGAGAATACCCTTTAAGCTTTCAGGTTGCAGGCTATGACGAAGATGACATGGAAACTCCAAAGACTTGGACATTAAATATTGGAAAAACTTCTCTTATTGAGCCTGTTCACGAAGGTGGATATAGTTGCACATTTGGTGGAGATGGAAGGATAATTCAGAGATTATGGCAAGACGATCCACAAAATCCAATTCCCTTACCGAATTATCAACTTCTTTCGCTTCAGGATGCAATTGAATACGCAGTATTCCTTGTTCGAACCACAATAGATGCCCAAAAGTTTATACCAATGCCTCCAACTTGTGGTGGAGATATAGATGTTGCAATTATAACCCCTACTGATGGTTTTGTCTGGATAAGAAAAAAAGAACTCGATGTTTATAGCATTTGAAGGAGGAGAAGGGACAGGAAAATCTTCTCAGGTAACACTCCTTGCAAAAGAGTTTAAAAAAAGAGGGATTTCATACATTACAACAAAAGAGCCGAAAACACCAGGAATAAGAAAACTTTTATTTGGAAAAAGTCATATTCCAAGCCTTACGGAGCTCCTTCTTTTTATTGCAGATAGAAAAATTCATGTAGAAGATGTGATCAAACCAGCCCTTACAGAAGGAAAAAATGTGATAACAGACAGGTTTTTTCTTTCAACTATTGCATATCAAGGATATGGAAGGGGGATAAATATTGACTTAATAGAAAGACTAAATTGTGAAGCATGTACAGGAACTTTTCCTGATGTCAACATACTACTTGATATAGATGAAGAAGAAGGATTAAAAAGAAAAGCAAGAAGTGATAGGCTAGAAAGAGAAGACATATCTTTCCATAAAAAGATAAGAGAAGGGTATTTAGAATTGGCAAAAAAAATGCCTGATAAAATAAGGGTAGTTGATGGAAGAAGAAAAAAGAAGGAGATCCACAATGAAATCATGTCAATTCTTAAACAATGGCTACATTAGTAGAGAAGATAATATCACAGCATATTGGAAAAAAAGTAAAGCCTGGTGAAATTGTAATTGTAGATGTAGATGGATGTTTCGTCCAGGATGGGACAGGACCATTAGCAATAAAAAGACTGAAAGAGCTTTCTTTAGATAAAATTTTCCCTCCAAAAAAGGTAGTTTTCTTCATTGATCACGCATCTCCTTCTCCACGATTAGAGCTTTCAAATGACCATAAGGTTTTAAGGGAATTTGCAAAGGATTATAATATTATCCTTTCTGATATTGGAGATGGTATATGCCATCAGATAATGGCAGAGGATTTTATTAAGCCAGGTGATATTATAGTTGGTGCAGATTCACATACAACAACAGGTGGAGCTCTATGTTCGTTTTCAACCGGTATGGGTTCGACTGATATTGCAGTTAGTTTAGCTTTTGGAAAGGTATGGCTTAAGGTTCCTTCGACAATAAAGATAGAGATAAACGGTAAACTTAAAAACGGAGTATATCCAAAAGATGTTATTCTTCATATCATAGGGAAGATTGGAGCAGATGGCGCGAATTATAAGGCGCTTGAGTTTTGCGGGGATGTTATAGACAATATGGACATTGAAGAGAGAATGACGATTTCTAATATGGCTGTTGAGGCTTCCGCAAAGGTTGGGATTATGAAATCTGATGAAAAGACAAAGGAATTTCTAAAGAGGCATGAAAGAGAAGGTGATTTTTCTTATATTGCACCAGATAATGACACAAATTATGAACAAGTAATAAAGATTGATGGGGGCGACATTGAACCATCCCTTGCATTACCTCATTTTGTTGATAATGTTTGTTCTGTCCGAGAGAAAGAAGGAGTGCCTATAGATGTTGTGTTCATTGGAACCTGTACAAACGGAAGGCTTTCTGACCTAAGGACTACAGCAGATATTATATCTGGAAAAAAAGTAAAAACAAGACTTATAATTTGTCCTGCATCAAGAGATGTATATCTTTCTGCCTTAAAAGAGGGGATAGTTGAAGTGCTTGTTAAATCAGGCGGGGTTATACTTCCACCAGGCTGTGGACCATGTGTTGGTATCCATCAAGGAGTTTTGGCAGATGGTGAGCGTTGTTTATCTACAGCAAATAGAAACTTTAAGGGAAGAATGGGAAATCCAAACGCAGAAATCTATTTATGCTCACAAGCAACAGCAGCGGTATCTGCTTTATATGGAGAAATAAAAAACCCAGGGAGTATACTATGAATATGGAATGGATTAAAAATATAGAAGATGAAGCCTTGAAGGAAATAGAGAATACAAAGACAGAACAAGAACTTTTGCTAGTCAAAAGTAAGTATCTTGGAGATAAGGGAAAGATAACATTGGGTATAAAGGGGATAAAGGATCTCGACCCCTCTTTACGTAGGGATGTAGGTTATCTTCTTAATGAAGCAAAAAGAAAGATTAAGAAAGCTATATCAGAAAAAAAGTTTGTAGAAGAAGAGGAGTTCTTTGATGAGACTCTTCCACCAATAATGCCAAGCTTTGGAAAACTGCATCCGATAACCAAGATCATGAACGAGGTTGTTTCTCTGTTTGTACAATTAGGTTTTTCCATTTCTGAAGGTCCAGAGATTGAACTTATAGAGTATAACTTTGACGCCCTAAACATCCCTCCGTCTCACCCTGCAAGAGATATGCATGATACATTCTATGTCGATGACAAATGGCTCTTAAGGACACATACATCTCCTGTTCAGATAAGGGTGATGAAGGAAAAAAAACCGCCCATTAGAATTATTGCTCCAGGTAGGGTTTATAGGAGGGATTCTGATATTTCACATTCACCAATGTTCCATCAAGTAGAGGGACTTCTTGTTGATCATAACATTTCATTTTCTAACCTTAAGGGAATCCTTTCTTTTTTCCTTCAGGAAATGTTCGGGCATGATGCAGAAATAAGGTTTAGGCCAAGCTATTTTCCATTTACAGAACCATCCTCCGAGGTCGATATAGGCTGTATTTTATGTAGTGGCAAGGGGTGCAGAACTTGCAAGAATACAGGTTGGCTTGAGATTCTTGGTGCAGGAATGGTTGATCCCGAGGTTTTTAAATATGTTGGCATAGATAGTGAGAAATATACAGGTTTTGCATTTGGGCTTGGTATAGAGAGGATTGCTATGTTAAAATATGGCATTTCAGATATTAGATTATTTTTTGAAAATGATTGGAGGTTCCTTACGCAATTTTGATAGAGAGAACTTTTATGGTGAAAAATAAGGCAGGTATTCACGCAAGACCAGCGTCTATGATTGCACAGATCGCATCGAAGTTTATTTCAGAGATCTATATCAGAAAAGATGAAGGATTCCCAGGTTGGATGAACGGAAAGAGCCTTCTTGGAATACTGTCTCTTGAAATTTTTTATGGCGATAAAGCGACTGTAAGGTGTGATGGTCCTGATGAAAAAGAGGCAATGAGAAGTATAGCAAAGTTATTTTTAGAAAAATTTAAGGAAGAATAATATAAATTTGGAAGCATACCGCTAATCCTAAGTATGAACAAAAAGTGAGGACAATAGTTCCTCAGATACATTCCATATTATACCTTTCTTTACATTCCCTTATAGCAGATGGAAGATAATCGATAAGGTCTTGTGCAACAAGTGAATACTCCCCTTTTTCTTCCTTTGCTATATCCCCTGACAAACCATGCAAGAAGGCACCAAGGCAAGCAGATTCACCTAAAGAAAGCCCCTGGGCAACAAGGGATGCAATCATCCCAGACAAGACATCGCCACTTCCACCTGTTGCCATACCAGGATTTCCAGTTGGGTTTATGTAAACTTGATCATTATAACCTATTATTGTCCTATATCCCTTAAGGAGTACAGGAATTTTATAGTCATCGATAAACTTTCTAACAACCCCAATCCTATCTTTTTGGATATCATCCGTTGTTGTCCCAAGAAAATCTGCAAATTCTTTTGGATGGGGAGTAATTAGTATATTCTTTCCGCGGACTTCATCAGGAGAGACAGAAGCTATTCCATCTGCATCCAAAATAATTGGAAGCGAAATTCTATCTATTAAGGTCTTTATAAGCTTTTTTGTCTCGTGGTGTTTAGAGATGCCAGGTCCGATTATTAAACAATCTACATTTTTTGCGATGTCAATTATTGGATTATATGCAGAAGGAGATAGAGTTTTTTTCTTTGTATCAGGGAGTGGTTTTATTACTGTCTCTGTAAGCTTGCAGGATGCAATATCAGAAAGGCTTTCTGGAATCCCAAGATAAACAAGCCCTGCACCCATTTCATATCCTGCCCTGCAACATAGAACTGCTGCGCCTGTCATACCGACTGAGCCTGCAATGACGAGGATTTTCCCACAGTTGCCCTTATGAAAGTTTAGCTTTCTTTTCGGAAGGAGCCTTTCTGTTTCATTTCCAGTAAGTAGATTTGTTTTGAGTCCTTCGAATAGAACCTTTGGGATGGAGATCCTTGAAAGGTATAACTTGCCTACATATTCAACACCGGGATATATAAGGAGTCCTGGCTTTGGAGCACCAAATGTTATCGTCTTTGTTGCTTTTACAGTACTTCCCAGAGGAAGACCAGTGTCAGCAGAAAGTCCAGATGGAATATCTAAAGAAATTATTGGCCTTTCTTTCTCATTCATAAACTCAATACATTCTTTAATTTTTCCACTAGGAGGTTTTGATATTCCAACTCCAAGCAAGGCATCAACAAATAGATCACAATCTTCTTTTGAATCAATTATTGGAATATTTAGTTTACGCACAATATCTAAGTTCATTTTACGCTCTTTACTTTGATTTTTTCCTTCGATAAGGAAAACCTCTACATCAACTCCAGAAACAAACAAATGCCTTGCAACAACAAGTCCATCTCCACCATTATTTCCTGGCCCACAAAAAATAACAACCTTTTTTCCAGAGACCTCTTTCAGTGTAGAAAGGATAATTTCTTTGGAATCCCTTCCTGCATTTTCCATTAAGATAGATGGAAATATGCCAAAAAGGCTTTCTGCTTTTTTGTCTATTTCCCTAATCTCTGAAGAAAAAACAACCTTCACAAAAAATTATTATACCTATCACTAAGGTGCTTTTGCAAGATTGACAATCATTGTATCTTCTCTTTAAAATTTAGATGTATTCCGCGGTGGCGCAAAGGTAGCGCGGGTGGCTGTTAACCACTAGGTTGTAGGTTCGAGTCCTGCCCGCGGAGTTATTTGGAATATCTTCTATAAAATGCTTATAATTAAAGATCTTTGGGTTGAGGTTAGTGGAAAAGAAATATTAAAAGGAATAAATTTGAGAATCAAAGAGGGCGAGACCTATATTCTATTTGGTGCAAATGGAAGCGGTAAAACAACCCTCCTTAATACAATAATGGGATTTTCTGGGTATAAAATAACAAAAGGAGAAATTATTTATAAAGGCAAAGTCCTAAATGATTTACCAATAAACGAAAGGGTAGTCTTAGGAATTGGAATTTCTTTTCAAAGACCACCAGTTGTTCGTGGGGTAAAGATAAGAGAAGTCCTTGAAATTGCCTCTTGTAATAGGGCAGATCCAGAAGAATTAGCAGATAGGCTTGCAATGCCTGACTTCCTTGATAGGGATGTAAATTTAGGCTTCTCTGGCGGTGAGATGAAGCGTTCAGAGCTTCTTCAACTTACTGCACAATTGCCAGATTTGGTATTGTTGGATGAGCCAGAAAGTGGGGTAGACTTGGAGAATATGGCATTGGTTGGCAAAGCAATAAATCTTCTTTTGGAGAAGCACCTTCATAGAAAAAGAGAGAAATCTGGATTAGTTATTACTCATACAGGCTATATCCTTAATTATATTGAGGCAGATAAGGGCTGTGTTTTATTTGGTGGAAAAATTGGCTGTTTTGGAAATCCAAGGGAGATATTGGAGGATATTAGAAATAGGGGATATGAAGAGTGTGTTGTTTGTAAAAGGTAAAAAAATGGAAAGATATAATAGACAAATACTTATTGATGGCTGGGGAGAGGAGGGGCAAGAAAAGTTAAGAGATACAGAAGTATTTATTGCTGGAGTAGGTGGCCTTGGAAGTCCTACATCGATATACCTTGCAGTCGCAGGCGTGGGGAAAATACGTATATGCGATTTTGATGTAGTTAGTCCATCAAACCTTAACAGGCAAATACTGCATTGCAATGAAAGAATTGGAATGAAAAAAACAGTTTCTGCAAAAAAGACTTTAGAGATACTTAATCCAGATATAGAGATTGAAGAAATTTCAGAGAGGATAACTAAGGATAATATTGATGTATTGGTTGGAGAAAGTCATATAATTGTAGATTGTATGGATAATTTTGAAACAAGATTTATCTTAAATGAATGCGCAATAAGAAAGAGAATCCCATTTGTTTTTGCAAGCGTGTGGGGTATGACTGGCCATTTAAGTTTTTTTTATCCAAAAGAAACACCTTGTCTTGCTTGTGTATTTCCCGAGTCACCACCTTTAGAAAAATTTCCCGTTGTTGGAGCAACACCCGGTGTTATGGGATGCCTTGAGGCTTTAGAAGTATTGAAATATATCACTGGAATCGGAAAAAATCTAAAAAATGAGCTCCTTGTCTGGGAAGGTAAAACAATGGATTTTAAAAAGTTTTCTATAAAACCTAACAAAGACTGCCCTGTATGTGGTAATATAAAATGAAAAATCTTGAAAACATTTTAAATGAGAAAGATAGACTTAGGATAGGAAGTGTCGGTATCGACATAAGCGAAAAAGATCGCTCTGGTACATTTATCCAAATAGACCATTCCATTGTTCATCAGGTATCCCATTACGAAGGTCTTGAGGTAATGGCAACAAGCCTTGCTTGTGAAAAATACCCATTTCTTTCTGAATACTTGTGGAGGGCGGTTAATTTTGATTTAGATGAATATACAAAGGCTGTTCAATCATTTCCCCATACTAATGGCTACTTCATAAGGGCACTGCCTGGTGTAAAATCAACCTATCCCCTTCAAGCATGTCTTTTTATAGGAAAGGATGGTCTTGTGCAGAATGTCCACAATATCATTATTGCAGAAGAAGGAAGTGAATTAAATATCATAACAGGATGTACAACTGCAAGCTATGTAAAAAAAGGATTACATATTGGAATCTCTGAGTTTTTCATAAAAAAAGGGGCAAAGATAAGCTTTACTATGATCCATTCTTGGGCAGAAGATGTTAGTGCTAGACCAAGAACATGTGCAATAGTAGAAGAGGATGGTGCTTTTGTTTCTAACTATATCTGCTTAAAGCCTGTTAGGTCCCTTCAAATGTATCCAACAACAAGGCTCATTGGCAATTCTTCCTTAGCTCGTTATAATTCTATCCTTTATAGCCACTCTGGATCAAATCTAGATGTTGGCTCTCGGATCATACTATCTGCACCAAATACAAAGGGAGAGGCAATAACAAGGGCTATATCGAGTGGAGGAAAAATTATATCAAGAGGCCATCTTATTGGTGAGACCCCTAATGTAAAGGCACATCTTGAATGTAGAGGCCTTATCCTTAAAGATGGGGTAATCCATGCCATTCCAGAATTGGAGGGAAAGGCATCTGATGTAGAGCTAAGCCATGAAGCTGCCGTTGGAAAAATAAACAAGGAGGAAATTGAGTATCTTATGGCAAGAGGACTACCAAGGGATGAAGCAATCTCTACAATCGTTAGAGGATTTATGGATACCAAAATTATGGGCTTATCTCCTTCTTTGACTTATGAAATGGACAAGGTTATTAGGTCCTTATAGGTTTTTCATCTCCATCTTAAGCCTCATCGTGTATTCCCCTTTTTTCTTTTTTTCCCAAGTATCTCCACCATCGCCCGAAAAATATGACCTTCCATAACAGAGGGTCTTTTCCAGAGGAATTTCAAATCTCCCAGATAATGCCTTAAGAGCGAATGTATTAGTTCCAGACCTCAGTAAATTCAATGGAATACTTGTCTTTCCAAATATAAGTAGTCCCTTTGTATTCGGACAAGGACAGGTTCCTAAAGGTATATCATTTATAGTAAGATGGATGATTCCACCTTCTCCAAAATAATCGAAAAACAAAATACAGCTTTCTACTTTTGTTATGTCACTAATAATAAGTTCTTTCTTTACAACCTTAATGGGGTTATCTAGGTTAATTGTCTCACGACTAAAACCCTCCTCTGGTGCATCCATTACCCAGAGATATTTTCCTTCTTTTTTAATCTGGATTCCATCTTTATATATGAGTTTGTAAACAAATGGTTTTATAAAGAACGAAGAGTTTACACAGATATAAAAAATAAAAAGCAGAAAAATGGGAGCAATTATGTGCTTTATTCCATTCTCTTTAAATTTTGTATATAGGTAAAAGAGGCTATATCCAGAAAATATGAGTAGTGCAGGAACAACAGAAACCCTATACCTTGAGAGGATAAGAGTGCAAAATGTAATAGTTAGGAAATGTGAAAGGATGAAAAATGAAATAAAAAGGCATGTTTTTTTTCTTATAGTAAGCAATAGTCCTAATAAGCCCAATGGTGCAATTATTGAAAAATCAGGGAAAATTGGAAGCTTCATAATACCTGATAATCCTTTAAAATGAACATAATCGACATTGTTTGGAATTTCCCATTTGTCCCAGTAAAGATATGCCTTTTTAAGGATGAGCCCAGACCATGCCTTTGGACTTGTTTTAATGAACTTTAATGCTTCTTCAACCCAAAGCTTTGATCTTTTTGATGAGGATTTACAGACATTTATCCTTTCTGCTATCTCTAGATAGTCTTCTGGATAAGAATCAGAATGGCCTGTTGAACCAGGGTTATTTGCAATATAAAAATGAATCCCACCTTTTGCAGAAAGTGGAATAAATTCCCTTGTATCTATAAAATTCTTTACCGTAACAGGAAAAATAGGTAAATACACACCAAAACAGAGAGGAAGGAATAAAGGAATTATTTTTTTAAAACCAGTATGAATAAGGAGGACGATAAAAACAAATGGTAGATATGTAAATATGGTTCCTTTGAAAAGAGCAGTTATTCCAATTGAAAGCCCAAGTAGAAATGCCTTTTTTGGTGATGGAGCTTCCTGCATTCTTAAGATAAGATAAAAAATTACAGGGATAGAGAAAGCAAAGCAACCATCTAGAAGAAGTGAATCTTCATAAAGGATAAATGGACCATAAAAACAAGCCAAAATGAGGATAATGATACCAACGGTCTTATTGAATAATTTTTTTCCAATAAGATAGAGGAGAAAGTATGAAATTAGGGCAAAAATGATTTGGGCAATATAAACCGGATGAAGGTCTCTTCCGAATAGAAGATAAACAAATGCTATAAAAACAGGGTATAGAACACTCGTTGTTCCATGCCATTCTACCTTTTCTCCTTTTAAGATCCTTTGGGCTTCGGAATCAAAGGTGGTCATATCTGTACCCTCTGTTAATTGAAGATCAAGCCAGCCTTGTTTTTCTATATCAGAAAGTACGCCAAGGCGAATGATGAAGGATATAAAAAGGATAGAAAAAATAATTATATAGGGATGAAAAAGTTCCCATAAAGACTTCCTTTTCTTTTTCGCCTTTCCTTTTTTCATTTGCAGTATTTTATACTATTTATTACAATAAAATCAATACTGGAACAGAACTTCTTCATCTTATATAAAAAAACAAAAAATA